>CALEEU010000328.1 GCA_937875975.1 uncultured Opitutia bacterium
TCGCGCAGGTGGTGCTGGAGGTGGCCGATGAGCATCTGGGACCAGTCCATCACGTAGAGCGAACCATCAGGGGCGACGGCGACGCCGGAGGGACGGAAGTTACCGGCCTTCTCCTTGTCGGTCTCGAGCAGGTTCGGCAGCAGGGTCTCACCCTTGAGGCCGGCGCCGTCTTCGGTGATCTTCGCGCGGAAGATACCCTGGATGGTGATCACGTTCGTGTTCAGGAAATCACCCTGCCAGTCGTCAGGGAAGTGGCGGCTGCTCAGGATCGCCGTGCCCGGGCAAGGGCGCGAAGGACGGTTCCAGAACTGCTTGAAGCCGGAATGGGCGCCGCTGTCGAGGTGGCTCGAGAAGCCTGGGCCGAAGTAATTGGCGTTACCGGTGGCGTCGGTGATGATGTCGTTGCCCCAGTAGTCAAAGACGCGGCCGTGCGGGTTGGCGAAGCCGTACGGCACGTGGCGGGTCAGCTTGTTGGTGTGGGGTTCGAAGCGGTAGATCGCGCCGTTGGTGTTGCGCAGCACGCCGTTGAAGGTCTCGACCTGGGTGCGGTGGAAGACGCCGTCAGAAAGGTACATGGCACCTCCTGGTTCATAGCAGATGGAGTTCGTCTCGTGGTGCGAGTCAGCGGCATCCATGCCGGTGAGCAGGCGTTCCTTCCAGTCGGCTTTGCCGTCGCCATCGGTGTCGCGGACGTACCAGATGTCAGGAGACTGGATGAGGATGACGCCGTCCTTATAGAACTGGAAGCCGGTCGGGCAGTTGAGGCCGTCAAGGAAGGTGGTCGACTTGAGGACCTTGCCGGTCTTCGGGTCGAGATCGAGGACGATGAGCTTGTCGAAGACCTTGGTCGTCGGCGAGGTCTCGGGGTAGGTCGGCCAGCAGGCGATCCAGAGGCGGCCCTTGGTGTCGAAGTTCATCTGTACCGGATTGATGAGCTCGGGGATGATCGTCTCGTCAGCGATGAACTCGACCTTCACGCCTTCGGGGGTGGTGAGGTGCTTGAGCTGATCGACGCCGCTGAGGTAGGGGACGGGCTCCTTACGGTTCGGAGGCACGGGGATCTCGGCCTTGAGGTTATCGTGCTTCACTTCGATCGGCTTGCCCTGGGCGGCGGCCCAGATGCCCTTGTCATGGTTGGCGGTCTTGAGGTCGCGATTGGCGAGCTCGGCGCCGAGCACCGTGGCGTTGTCGATGCCTTCGTACTTGATGCGGGAGCGCTGGCCGAAGATGTTGAACTGGTCGACCGTGCGGTAGCGGTGGTGCCACTGGGTGCTCTTCTCGTTGACCTCGGCGCGGACCTTTTCGTTCACGGTGCCGGCGGCCTTACCGAAGACGGCTTGGAACTGGGCGGGGCCGAAGGCGGCGTCACCGGCGGCGTTCACGTGGATGCCGTTGAGGGTGAGCGGGGACTTGGCGGCGGCGAAGAGCTTCTGGGAGGCGGCGAAGAGGTCGACGAACTGGACGCTGTTGGCCTTGGCGACTTCAGCCATGGCGGAAGTGTAGAGCGCGAGGTTCTTGTTATTGTCAGCGGCGAGCTTGGCGTCGAAGTGCGGGGACTTCAGGTCTTCGTGGGCGATCGGAGAGAAGAGGACGACGCGGACCTTGCCCTTGCCGTAATCGGCGGCGAGGGTCTTCTTCAACCAGCCGTCGAGGTTGGTTTTGAAGGTGTCGAGACCAGCCGGGCCAGCGAAGGACTCGTTGAAGCCCCA
>CALEEU010000329.1 GCA_937875975.1 uncultured Opitutia bacterium
CAGCGACAAGGCGGATGAAAAACACGCCGAAGAGGCACCGGGCCACGCCGTCGTCGTCAAGGGCTTCTGGATGGACGTCACCGAGGTCACCAACGCGCAGTTCCAGGCCTTCGTTGACGCGACGAAGTATGTCACCGACGCCGAGAAGGACCTCGACCCGCGACAGTTCCCCGATGCCCCGCCGGAATTCCTCAAGGGCGGGTCGTTGCTCTTCAAGAAAGTCTCCGGCGTGAACCCGTTCCAGTGCGGCGGCGCCAACCTGCCCTGGTGGAACTTCACCGCCGGTGCCAACTGGCGTCAGCCCGAAGGATCCCGCTCCTCGATCAAGGAGCGCATGGACCATCCCGTGCTCTGCCTGACCTATAAGGATGCGCAGGCCTACGCCAAGTGGGCCGGGAAGCGCTTGCCCACGGAAGCCGAATGGGAATTCGCCGCACGCGGCGGCCTCAAGGACAAACCTTTCATCTGGGGCGACGAAGAACGCCCGAGCGGCAAGATCATGTGCAACCACTGGCAGGGCAAATTCCCGGAGCGCGACAACGGCGTCGATGGCTTCACTTACGTGGCGCCGGTGAAATCCTTCCCGCCGAACGGCTATGGCCTCTATGACATGGCCGGCAACGTCTGGGAGATGTGCGAAGACTGGTATGGCCTCGAATACTACAAGGTCTCGCCGAAAGACGGACCGGTCGGGCCAGCCATCGGCCATGACCCCGAGAAGACCGGCTACGGCCAGCACGTCATCCGCGGCGGCTCGTGGCTCTGCGACGAAGGCTACTGCTTCCGCTACCGGGCGACGTCCCGACAGGGACTGGACATGCTCACGTCGACGAATCACGCCGGCTTCCGCTGCGTCTCCGACCAGCCGGCGCCGGCCAAGCAGTAAGGCTTACTTCTTCTCCTGGTAGTCCAGGTCCTTGCCGAAGGTTTCTTCCATCGTCGCCAAGGCGATGAACGCAGCGCCGAAGCAGATCACGCCGAGAATCGCGCCCGCGACGGGCGGCGAGACGCGCGCCTGGGTGAGCGGCATGGCGAGATAGGTGAAGAGGAACGTGAGCGGCACCAGCGAACCGCGGGCGAAGTTGGGGACGGTGGTCGCCACGGTGGCGCGGAGATTGGTGCCAAACTGTTCCGCGGCGATCGTCACGAAGAGCGCCCAGTAGCCCATCCCGAAGCCCATCAGGAAGATGAGGCGGTAGTAGGCGTCCGAGCTCCAGCCGTTGGAGCCGAAGAGATAGAAACCGACGCAGGCCAGGCTGAAGAGCAGGAAGCCGAGGACGACCTTCTTACGAGAGCGCAGGAGCTGGCTGCCGACCCCGCTGGCAAGGTCGCCGAACGTCAGGCCGAGATAAAAGGCGGCGACGGACCAGTTGTCCTTGATGGGCTCCCCGGTGATGCCATTGGCGGGGGCGAACACGGTCGACGCACGCTGCACGAGGATGCCGATCATGAACCAGGTGGGGAGACCGATGAGGATGCACCGGAGATAGCGCAGGAAACGGTCGCGATTCGAGAAGAGCGCGAAGAAGTTGCCGCGCGCGACCGAACCTTCGTCCGCGTGATCGCGGGCCTGATGGTACATGCCGGATTCGCGCACGCCGACCCGCAAGGCGAGGAGCATCAGGCCGAGGCCACCGCCGATGAAGTAGCTCATGCGCCAACCTTCGACGGGCGCGCCGAAGAAACCGCCGACGACCCGTCCGATGTCGCCCACATGATCGGCCATGAAGCCGGCGACGACGGCGCCGAAGACGCCGACGGTCGCGACGAGGGCGGTGCCGTAACCGCGGCGCTCCTTGGAGAGGGTCTCGGACACGAGCGCGATGCACCCACCCAGCTCGCCGGCGAGGCCAAGGCCGGCGATAAAGCGCCAGGTCGCATAGGCCTCGAAGCTATGGACGAGTCCGTTGGCGATGTTGGCGACGGAGTAAAGCAGGATGGAACCGAAGAGGGTCGTCAGGCGGCCCATGCGGTCGCCGAGGATGCCGAAGAGGATGCCGCCGATCAGCATGCCTGCCATCTGCCAGGAAAGCAGGTCCTGATACCACGCCGCGCCGCTGATCAGGTGGCCGAGCCCGAGACTGGTCAGGCTATCCTTGCGGATTGTCATGAACAGCGTGAGGTCGTAGATATCCACGAAGTACCCGAGCGCACCGACGATAACGGCGGGCTGCAACAAGTCCTTCCAGAGTGGGCGTGGCTGATTCGGAAAAACAGAAGTGCTCATGAAGGCGGGGTTACGCCTTCAGACCGTGCAGATTGGCCATGGAAATG
>CALEEU010000330.1 GCA_937875975.1 uncultured Opitutia bacterium
CCGCTGAGCGGATGCTCCGTCACCGCCTTCCAGGCGATCTCCTGGAGCAGGCGGTTGAGTTTTTCCGCTTCGGGAAGTTTCGTGAGCTGGCTGACGACCGGCAGGCCGACGGGCGAACGCCGATATATGACGGCGTAATGACAATAGGCCGAGAGCACGCGGATCTGCGGCCCGGGATGGCCGAGCACGTCGGTGAAAAGTTCGCTCTGGGTACGGACCCCCGGAGCTTCGCCGGCGATGACCTTGGCGCGCAAAGCCAGCACGGCCTCGCCGCTGGGCACGATGGCGATACGCGCGCCGGGGATGCGACCGTTGAGCTCCTTCACGTGACCCTCAATCATCGCGAAGTAAGGGTCGTGCATCGCGCGCAATTGCTCGACCGTCTTGCCGTCGCGGTCCACCGAGTTTGGCCACGTTCGTCTCAGCCAGATGGCCGGGTCTTCGTAGGGCACCCAGTTCTGCTGCAGGGTGAAGCGAAGGTCAGCGCGATGCTCCAAGCCGAGCTTCACGAAATTCTCGATGCCCGGATCCGGCAGGAAAGTCGGCGACATGGTGAAGAGCTCGGCCTTGCCAGAGGCCAGCACCGGCTTGGCTTTGTTCTTCTCCGGAGGCAGATCCCAGTGCTGGATCACCTTCGAACCGCCGATGGAAGAGACCGCCAGCTGCTCATGCCCTTGGATCCCCGCGGCCTTGGCCATCTCCGCGACGAGCGGGGGCATCCAGACGTGGAAGCTATGGCCCGCCGTCAGCACCTTGAGCCCCTTCGGCGACGCCTCCTGGGCCGTCAGCCCGACGGCCGCGAGGACGAACAGGAGCAGACCGCGAAGGAGGCTCATCGTTCGGCTTACTTGCTGGAACGATACGGACCGGCCGGGAGCGCGTCGGCGCCGGCGGAGTACACGCTGACTTCCGGGAAGTTGGCCCAAGCGTAACGGACTTCCTTCGGGGCCTTGACGCCGGTGACCGTGACGGTCGCTCCGTCAGCCTTGGCCTGACCGAAGGCCCACTTGTCGTCGGCACCGAGAAGGCCGAAGCCCTTGCCGTCGTTCTTGAGCACCACCGGGCGATCGTAAGTAAGCACGAAGGCGTCGCCTTGACGCTCGGCCTTCACCACGCGCGGGGCTTCGCCGACCGGGCGGGCCTTGTAGACGCGCTGCAGGGCGACATAAGCGAGGCGCTCACCGACGGGCAGCTTGTCCTTCGGATGGATGTCCTTCTCTTCGCCGAGGTCGATGTTCACGGACTGCATCGCACCGGGGACGTTGTCGGCGATCCACTCCATGGATTCGCGGAGACGAGACCAAGAGGCATCAACCTCCACGGCGAGATCCGGCTTGCGAGCCTGGAAGCGAGGGAGCTGGACGATGATGAAAGGGAACTCCTGACCCCAAGCCTTGTGCCAGGACTTGATCATGGAACCTAGCACCCACTTGTAGGCCTCAGGCTGGCCGGCGTTGGATTCGCCCTGATACCAGATGGCGCCGCGCACGGAGTAACCGACGAGCGGGGCGACCATGCCGTTCCAATTCATGTGAGGGCCATTGGACCAGACCGGGGCTAACCTACCCGCGTCCTGACGAAGCTTGGCGGCGACGGTCTTGTCCTTCTCGGACTTGAGGCGAGCCTGCAGCTTCTCGAGGGCGACGGCGCGGGCCTTGATGGCCGCCGTTTCTTTGGCGTCGAAATCCTTGGCGTCAGCGACGTCGGCATACATGCCCTTCGGACCCCAGGCCTCGGCGCGCGTGCCACCGATGGAGGTATGGATCACGCCGACGGGCTGCTTGATGTTGGCGCGCAATTCGCGGGCGAAGAAAAGACCGGTCGCGGTGAGACCCTCGACGGTGTCAGGGGCGGCGAGCTTCCACACACCCTGCACATCATCGGCGGGCTCGGCCTTGGGCGTACGCGCGACGGTGAAGACACGCAGGCCTGCATCGGCGGGGCGAGACTTGGCGTCCGCGGCAGCGGTGGTGTTCTTGACGACCCAATCCATGTTCGACTGGCCGGAACCGATCCAGACTTCGCCGACGATGACGTCATGGGCGGTGAAAACTTCTTCGCCGGAACTGACGATGAGATCCTGACCCTGCTCGGTCGGCTTGAGACCCGCGAGCGACGCGCGCCACTTGCCATCAGCGCCGGCAGTGGTCGTCGCTTCGACGGAGCCGAGCTTGACGCTCACCTTCGAGCCCGGATGGGCCTTGCCGAAGACGGCGGCGTCACCGGCCTGGAGGACGGCGTGGTCGGAGAAGAGAGAGATCAGCTTGAGCTCTCCGGCCGAAACGAGCGCGGAGCAGCAAAGCACGAGGAATGCGAGGCGGGGTAGCATGGGGTAGAGACAACCTTCCGGGCCAAAGGTTGCCAATTCCAAAGGTCCGTTTCAAATAGACGAAACTCCCGCCCAGCCCCGCTGTTCTATCGATACCATGAAGCACCTGCCCCTGCTCCTCCTCGCCGCCACCCTCGGCTTCGCCGCAGAGGAAGGTCCCCGTCCGCCCGCCCGCCCCCAAGGCCCCGGTCAGGAAGGACGCCAGACCCCCCGGCTACCGGTCCAACTTAGCCCCGACGAGCAGAAGCGCCTGCACGAGGCCATGGAGAAGGCCAAGCAGGACCCCGCGGTGAACGAAGCCCACGAGCAGGCCGTCAAAGCGCAACAGGCCGCCCAAGAGGCCCAGCAGAAGGCACGGGAGCTCACCGAAGACGCCGCCCGCAAGGCCGACCCTTCCGTCGCCCCCATCCTCGAAAAAATCAAGAAGGCCATGGAGCGCCGTCAACCCGAGCAGCCTGACCGTAAGCCCCAGGTCCAGCCCCGCGGCGAGCAGCCTCGCCGTCCCGAAGGTCAGCCTAATCAGCCGGGACGTGAACGCGGCCCCGGCCAGCCCGAGGGCGACCGCCCCCGCGGCGACGTCCGTGAGCCCGGCCCCGATCGTGGTGGCGTGATCCCGGGCCTGTCGCCCGACGAGCAGCGTCGCGTCCGCGAAGCCATGGCCAAGGCCAACGAAAAACCGGCCGTACGCGCCGCCCGCGAAGCCGCCGCCGCGGCCCAGCGCAAGGCGATCGAGATCGCCGAAGCCGTCGCCCGCCAGGCCGACCCTTCGATCGCCCCGCTCTTCGAGAAGATGCGCAAGGCCGGCGAGCCGCGTCGCCCGCAGGACGACAATCGTCGCGACCGCAAGCAGCCCGAATAAGCACGGAAACATCCGTAACGAAGGCCGACCGCAGGGTCGGCCTTTTTATTTCCATTATCAGGAGCGGGGGCTCATATTGAACCCATGCGCCTACCCACGCTTGTCCTCGCGGCCCTTGGCACCCTCTCGCTGGCTCAGGCTGAAGATTCCCGGCTCGGTCCGTTGAAAGACCTCAACGGGCATTTCCCCTTCGCCGCGCCTCAGTCCGTCCAGGCATGGGAGCCGCGGCGCGAACTCGTCCGCAGACAGCTATTGGTGTCCCAAGGGCTCTGGCCGATGCCGACCAAGTCGCCGCTCAACGCGGTGATCCA
>CALEEU010000331.1 GCA_937875975.1 uncultured Opitutia bacterium
CCATTTCCCGCTAGGCTGTCAGGCCGAGCACTACCGCAAGACGCTGGGCCCGCGCATGGTCTCGCTCATCACGAAGATGGGCCACAGCCACCCAGCTGGCTGGAACCCGCCTGACAGCTACGCCTTCGCGAAGAGCGTGGTCGAAACCGGCATGCCTTGGGGCAAGTCGACTGCAGCCGCCACCAAGAATGGCTTCGCTCTCGCGACCTTCGCCTCCAAGAAGCCGATTGACCGAGCGGTACTCATCTCGACGACCGACAAAGGGTTCACCGGTACGCGCAAGTGGGTCGAGACACCGGCCAGCCTCGATGTCTTCAACGGAACCGTGGCCTCGACCTCGGCCCCCCTGCCCGCCGGCACCACGGCTTGGTATATCAACGCCTACGCCGATACGCTGACGCTCACCTCTGACTACCAGGAAATCAAATGATCCGCCCGACGCTCGCACTCCTGCTCCTCCCGCTGGCCCTCTGCGCCGCCGACGCACGTAAGCCGAACATCCTCATCATCCTCGCCGATGACCTCGGCTACGGCGACGTCCAGGCCTACAACCCGACGCGCGGCAAGATCCCGACCCCCTCCATCGATCAGTTCATCACCGAAAGCATGCGCTTCACCGACGGCCATACGTCCTCGGGCGTCTGCTCTCCTACTCGCTATACCTTACTCACCGGTCGCTATCATTGGCGCACCCGCCTACAGACCGGTATCGTGCCGCTTTGGGGAGCCCCCCTGATTTCTCCCGAGCGCCTGACCATCGCCAAACTGGCCAAGCAGCACGGCTACCGTACCGCCGCCATCGGCAAATGGCACCTCGGCTGGGATTGGCCGATTCCCCCGGAGCGGGCGGAATTGTTCAAGGAGAAGCCCAAAGGCGCCGCGATGGCGAGCACCGCGCACCGTGCCGTCTGGCAGGAAGTCTTCTCCAAGCCCATCGGCGGAGGTCCGGTGACCCGCGGCTTCGATACCTACTTCGGCACCGACGTCCCCAATCACCCGCCGTTCTGTTTCATCGAGAACGATTGCACCGTCGGGATTCCTTCCGCCTTCCTGCCCGGCACGCTCGTCGGCAACAACCAAGCTAGTATCCAAGGACCGGCGCTCGCCGGCTGGACTCTCGAGCCGATCCTCCCCGCGCTCGGCGACCGTGCCGCCGCCTTCATCACCGAGTCGGCGAAGAAGCCCGAACCGTGGATGCTCTACCTGCCGCTGACCTCGCCGCACACACCGCTCTCGGTGAATGAGGAGTGGAAAGGCAAAAGCGGGCTCAACCTCTACGCCGACTTCGTCATGGAGACGGATGCTCTCATCGGCCGCGTCCTCCGGGCGTTGGAGCAAAGCGGCTCGGCGAAAGATACGCTGGTGCTCTTTACCTCCGATAATGGCTGCGCCCCCTATGTCGGCATAACGGACCTCGAGAAAATGGGTCATTATCCCAGCGGCCCGTTACGTGGTGCCAAGGCCGACGCATGGGAAGGTGGCCACCGCGTGCCGTTCGTCGTCCGCTGGCCGGGCAAGGTGGCGGCCGGGCGTATCTGCGACCAACTGGTGCAACAGTCAGACTTCATGGCCACCTTTGCCGAGGTGCTCGGAACGCAACTGCCACCCAATGCGGGCGAGGATAGCATCAGCTTCCTCCCCCTGCTTAAGGGCGACATTCAACCCGTCCGCGCGCATGCCGTCAGCACCTCGATCAGCGGCGTCCCGGGCCTCCGAAGCGGTGAATGGAAATACATTCCCGCGCCGGGTTCAGGTGGCTGGGGCAAGGGCGGCGACCAATCGCAGCCCGTGCAGCTTTACAACCTCGCCGACGACCTCGGCGAGACGAGGAACCTCGCCGCCGCGATGCCGGAGAAAGTCGCCGAGATGAAGATCCTCTTGGAGAAGCTGATCGCTGACGGACGCTCTACCCCGGGCGAAGCCCAGAAGAACGACGTCGAAGTCGTCCGCTTCCCTAAGGCCGGTGCACCGAAAGGCAAAGCCGCCAAGAAGGCCAAGTAAACTCATCCCCTTACCATGCGCCCGCTCCTTGCCCTACTGCTCTGCTTCCTGTCGCTGACCGCCGCCGACCCCGCGTCCTTCGCCCT
>CALEEU010000332.1 GCA_937875975.1 uncultured Opitutia bacterium
CGATGCCGTAGGGGACCTTGGCCGAGAGCGGCACGGCCCACCAGTTCTCGCCGGGCGAGGCGTCGGAGAGGAACGGCTGCTCCCAAGTGTCGAACGAGAAGCCCCATGGATTGGAGACGTCGACCTGCACGCGCTCGAGGCGGTAGGATTTCGGGTCGAAGCGCCAGGCACCGCCGTCGTTACACCGACGCGGACCATACGGGGTCTCGACCTGGCTGTGGAGGAAGCGGCCTTCGAGGAGGTAGAAGGCGCCGGATGCATCGGCGCAGTAGGCCGAGATGGCGTGGTGCGAGTCGTGGGAGTCGAAGCCATGCAGGATCAGCTCCGTGCGGTCGGCCTTGCCGTCCTTGTCATCGTCGATGAGCAAGGCGAGGTTGGGTTCGCTGGAGACGTAGACGCCTTCGGGGGCGATCTCAAAACCGATCGGGATGTGGAGCTTGTCGGCGAAGATGGACTGCTTGTCGGCCTTGCCGTCGCCATCCGTGTCTTCGAGGATCAGGAGTTTGTCGTCGGGCAGCGCGTCGCCGGGGCGGTAGTGCGGGTAAGTCGGCGTGGTGGCGACCCACAGGCGACCTTTGGCGTCGAACGACATCTGCACCGGCTTCTTGAGGTCAGGGAACTTCTCTTCGGAAGCGAAGAGCGAGACCTTGTAGCCCGGCGCGAGTTTCATCTTTTCGATGGCGGCTTCGCCGGAAAGGAACTCAGTCGGGTTGCCGTTCTTCTCGCTCGGCTTGAAGTTGGTCGGCACAGCCGGAAGGACGAGTGTCTTGGAGTCATCAACGGTGAGGTCGGTGCGTTTGCCTTGGGCAACACCGTGGATGAGTGCATCACGGATCACGGTCATCTGGCGGCTCTTGTAGACCTCGTCGGGGTAGTTCTGCGGACCGAAAGGATTGTAGCGCTGACCGTGGGTATGGACGCCGTTGAGGATCGAATAATCCGTATTCCACATATAGTCCTTCATCTTCACCGCGCTGTTGACGAGGGCTTCGTCAGCCTTGGAAGCGCGGGGCGTGGCGCCGAAGAGTCCGTCGGCGAGGAGCTTGGCGACCTCGCGGTAGCCGAAGTCGGTCGGGGCGAAGCCATTGATCGTGTAGGGCGTCTTGCTCTTACCGTACGCGGCGAGAGTGGGGTGGAAGAGATCGATGAAGGTGATGCCATGCTTCTTGGCAGCGCGCTCCATGGCGGCGACGTAGAGTTCGAGGTTGGTGTTCTCCTTCTGGCCGTTCGGGAGGTCGCGGGTGGCGGTGAGGTTCTCGAAAGCGATCGGCGAGACGAGCACGAGGCGCGGGGCGGTCTTGCCGTTGTAGGCCCGGGTGAGGGAATGCGCGACGAAGGCGTCGACTTCGGCTTCGTAGTTGGCGGCGCGGCCAGGGCCGTCGAAGGATTCGTTATAACCGAAGAACGCGACGACGGTGTCGGCCTTCAGATGGAAGAGCCACTGGTCGGGCGTGGAGAAGAATCCTTTGCCGTTATGCTGGGCGTATTCGGGATGGAACTTGTCGGCGCCCGGGAAGGCCCACTGACTGGCGCGGGCGGGGTGAGGGCGGAAGGCCGGGGTGTCGCCAGAGCGGCCCATATTACGCACGATCAGGTTCTGGTCGGGGAAGCGGAGCTGTAGTTCGGTCTCGAGGCGGCCGTAGTAGGTGTCGCGTTCGGCGAAACCGTTGCCGATGAACACGACGCGTTCACCCGAAGCGGGCGGGGCGACCTGCTGGCTGCGCTGGGTCGTCGCAGCCGGTGGGTTCTCGGCGGGAGCATGCGGTGTCGGCGAGCCCTTGCTGTTGTCGGGCCAGTTGGCGGCGTTCGCCTTGGCCTCCCTGGTTTTAAGTTTGCTGTTATCGACGGTGACCGGCTTGTCGGCGGCAAAGACGCCGGCGGCGAGGGAGGCTAAAGCGAGAAGGAAGGCACGGGACTTCATGAGAGGGGAGGGTCGGCATATTTATATGCCAAAATGACAATTATCCAGCCCGACTTCGTGTCAGTCTGGCCCCGATTCCCCTCATTTGAACCTTACTTCTGCTGCCAGGTCGCCTTGAGCGAAGCCCAGACCTGACCGATCAGGAAGCCGCACAGTCCGAGTCCGA
>CALEEU010000333.1 GCA_937875975.1 uncultured Opitutia bacterium
TCCTTGACTTCGGCGAGGACCTGTTGGGCGATGGCGTTTCCGTCGATGAGGCGCATAGGGGATGACTAAGACGGTCAGGCCACCGAGGGCGAGAAAAGTCCTTCATTCTGGCGGCCGATTGATTGTCTCGCCCTGTGGGGATAAATGCCTCAATCCAGTGGCGTGCCCTCCGAAGGACCCATGCGTATTCACAAGTTCCTCGCTCAGGCGGGGGTCTGCTCCCGTCGTGAGGCGGAGCGTCTGGTCGCCTCGGGGTCCGTGATGATCAACGGGAAGCTAGCCGTGACCGGTCAGCCGGTTGACCCGGCCGTGGACACGGTCATTTGCGAGGGGCAGCACATCAAGCCGCTGGGCCGCACGGTGGTGCTGATGATGAACAAGCCCCGCGGTTACCTCTGCACCAATGACGACTCGCATGGCGGCCAGACGGTCTTCGACATGGTCCCTCCGGAATACGGTAAGCTGCGCCTCTTCTGCGTGGGTCGTCTCGATAAGGATTCCGAAGGTCTCCTGATCCTGACCAACGATGGCGAACTCGCCAACAAGGTCATGCACCCCTCGGGTGGTGTCATCAAGCGCTACGAGATCGTGCTCAATCGTGATTACGATCCGACCCTCACGCCGCGCCTGCTCAAGGGGGCCGTCGAAGAAGGGGAGCACCTGCGTTTCAAGAAGGTCATCCGCCACCCGGATAATGCCGCCCACCTCGAGATTCACCTCGATCAAGGTCGCAAGCGCGAGATTCGTCGCCTCTTTGAGATCTTTGGCTTCCACGTGAAGACCCTCCGCCGCTTCCAGATTGGAGGACTGGTTATCCGCAAGATGCCCTTGGGCGACTGCCGGCCGCTTTCCCGCAAGGAAATCGACTCCCTTTTCGAGAACTGAGCGGGGGTGGGATAGCCAAGGCTTGCACCTTGGCTCTGAGGGTTTTTATTAGGGGTATCCCCTTATGGCCGTGCCCCTCTCACGTCTCCTCTCCCTGTTTCTTTTCGCCGCCTCCCTCTGCGCCGGGCCCGAGACGAATCTGAAGCTGGTCTGGTCGGACGAGTTCAATGACAAGGAGATCGACAAGAAGAAGTGGAACATCGGCAACCCCGACGGCGTGAAGATCGTGGACGGTCAGCTCTCTCTGGAAATCACGCCGGGCTCGAAGCCGATGTTCTGGCGCGGCTCGAGTATCAACTCCCGCGGTAAATACAGTTCCAAGGCCGGTTACATCGAAGCCTCCATCATGTTCGTCCAGACTGGCGGTCACGGCTGCGGTTTCGGCATCGGTAACGAGGACGGTCGGGCGCCGTCGGCGGGCATGGGATATTCCAACGGCGGCGGCGATACGGTCGGCCTCGGACTGGGGATCGTCAACGAGGAGCGGCGACGTAGTCTGTCTCCCAAGGAGAATCCGATCCCGCGCGACCCCACCTACTCCAAGAAGTTCCACCGCTTCGGCTTCCAGTGGGGTC
>CALEEU010000334.1 GCA_937875975.1 uncultured Opitutia bacterium
AATCACTTCACCGCCTTGATCAGCAGGACGGCGGAGCCGGGCTTCTCGCGAAGCGTGATGGTGTAGCCTTGCATCAGCTCGGCACCGGTAAGGACTTCTTTGCCGCCGTCGAAGTTTTCGACCTCGTAGCGTTGCTGCGCGATGAGGCCTTGGAGTTTGACGGTGAGCGTCTCGCTTGTGGCCTCCGGACGACGGAACGCCTGCACGAGGGTTTCGTTAAGATCTGCGCGATGGAACTGCCAGGCGATCCAGTCCTTCTTGTCGAGGCTGTGGGCGGTCAGCGGGTAGTAGTCTCCGGTGAAGATCGGGCGGATCTTGAGATAACGATCTAGGTACTTGCGCAGGGCGAGGACGGCCTTCGGGTCGCGGTAGTTGATCGAGAATCCCCCGCAGGCTCCCATCCCGCTCCGAAGGGCGAGATCGTCGGTGGCGGCGGCGCCCAGTCCGTGCAGCGGCAGCCAGTAGGAAAGGCCGTGGGTCATGGCTTGGACATTCTGGGGGAAAGTCTTGGCGCCCCACGTGCTGTCGCTGCGCCAGAGGACGATGCAGCGCCGCATCATCTCGAAGTCGAGACGACGGCCTCCCGCCGCGCAGTTGTCGAGGATCAGGCTCGGGTGTCGCCGGGCGAGTTCATCGAGGAAGGTGTAGAGCCCGTTGATATGGCGAATCTCACGTAGGCCGATCTCGTCCGGTTTCTCGTCGGTATGCCAGAAGTAGGCGGGGTAGAGGTTGAAATCCTGACGATAGAAGCTCAGGTCCGAGCGACGGATCTCTTCCGAGATGGATTCGATGGCCCACTTCCGTGCCTGCGGATTGCCGAGGTCCAGGAGGTGGAAGCCATCCCGTTCTTGATAGCGGAGTCCTTCGGGGGTGCCAGTGGGTCTTAGCAGCCAATCGGGATGCTCGCGGTGGAGCCAGGTGCCGCGCATGGCACGCTCTGGCTCGAACCAAGCAAGGAAACGCATCCCCGTTTGGCGCACGGCGGCCCCCACGGGCGCGAGCCCGTTCGGGAAGCGGGCGGGGTCGGCCTGAGGATTGCCCTGGCCTTTAGGAAAGCCGCCTTCATTCCAGCCTCCGTCGAGGTGATAGCAATCGAGCGGCAATTTCAGCGCGGCGATGTCATGGGCCAGTTTCACAAGCTTTTCCTCCGTGGTGCCGTTGAAGGGGAAGATGCCATGCACGCCGGCCTGCACCGGCATGAGGGTCATCGGGGGGTGGTTCTGCGGCGTGAATTGCTTGAGCATCAGCCGGCGGAACTGGTTCTGGCCGGCCATCTGGTCGCCGCGATAGTTCATCGCCACGATCGAGGGCAGTCGTACCTCTTCACCGGGTGCGAGTCGGAAGCGCGTGCGCTTAAGTCCGGCGACGACCCTCACCTTACCGTCGCTTTCAAGGGTGAACGAGGCCTTCCAGTCACCCGTCCAGCCGATGGCCACGATGAGTCCGCCGCCCTCGCTTGAGAGGTTGAAGTAAGGCATTACGCCGTCCGAGGATCGGCCGCCGAAGGACTCCAGGGAGAAGGTCTTCCCGGTGGTGAGTGTTTCGGTCTTAGGCTCGAAGTCGCCCGGATCGGAGTGGCTGCCTTTGCTCCAGTGCAGCGTCACCGGCTCGCCGGAAGGGAAGGCGACTTCGAAGTCGGCCGACTTCAGGTTTTCGTAAAGCGGAGATTCGCCCGCGGTGGGCGCGCGGAGTCGGAACTGCCACTCGGTGGCGGTTTGGTCAGGATAGGCCTGTGCTTCGATGCGGAGGCCGGGAACCACTTCGCGCAAAGGTGCTTCCGGGCGCTCGATACCATGGCCGTCGGCCGCCTGCAGCGCGGCGAGCGGCGCAAGCAGCAGGGCGGTAAGGAAACGTATGTTCATGGTTCGTTGTTCTTGGTTTCTTTGAAGGGGGGTATAGGATACGGCAGCAAAGGGCTTACGGTTGGCGCATCAGCTCGCTGGTGGTGATGAGATGGACGAGTTCACGGAGGCCGTAGCCTTTCGCTTTCCAGTCGGCCTGGAGGCGTC
>CALEEU010000335.1 GCA_937875975.1 uncultured Opitutia bacterium
CACCGACGTCCACGGCCACGTCATCAAGCCCGTCCTCGCATGAGAATACTTCTCGCCGCCCTACTGCTCGCTCCGTTGGCGCTCTCCGCCCAAGCTAAACCCGAAGTCGCCAACGCTACGAAAGCAGCCAAACGTGCTTGGGAATCCGCACCGGCCGAGAAGAAAGCCTCCTGGATCGGCCAGCGCGACGCCCTGATCAACGTAGACCTCTCCGTCGACACGCAGCGGCAGATCGTCATCGCACGTGGTTCACCGAAGCCGGAGGAATACCATGCGCACCCGACCACGGCGATGCTGGCGGACAACAAGACGATGTTCTGCGTCTGGAACCTCGGCCACGGGGGACACGCGGGGCCGATGGCCCGGAGCGATGACGCCGGATTGACGTGGCAGCGCATGGACGACGCGCTGCCGCCCAACTACGTCAACTTCAAGAACTGCCCAAGCCTCTACCGGCTCACCGATCCGCAAGGCAAGGAGCGCCTGTGGGTCTTCGCCGCGCGCACCTTGACCGGCAAAGAGAATGCCAAACTCATCGAAGGCCGTCACGAAGGCTTTATGCCACGGATCGTCAGCGAGGACGATGGCAAGACTTGGCGCGAGCTGCCGCCCATCGGTGGAAGTTTCTCCAAGGAAAATCCGTTCAGGAACGTCATGACTTTCTCGAGCGTCGTCCGGCTGAAGGACGGCTCAACCCTTGGCATGTTCCACCGCGGCGCCGGTATCGGCGAAGAAGGCACATTACAGGTATTGCAATCCATCACGCGAGACGGCGGCTTCACCTGGTCCCAACCCACCATCGCCTCCGATGGCACCAAACTCGACGGCAAGCACCCGTGCGAGCCGTACGTGTTCCGTTCGCCGGACGGCAAAGAACTCTGCTGCCTCATGCGCGAGAACCGACGCAGTGGCACCAGCCTCGTCATGTTCAGCCAAGACGAAGGCCAGACTTGGTCGAAGGCAGTGGACGCACCTTGGGGGCTAACGGGAGACCGACATCATGGGCTCCACCTCTCCGACGGTCGCCTCGTAATCGTCTTCCGCAACGCCTCACCGAACTCCAAGGACAAAGGGGGTTTCATCGCCTGGGTCGGCACTTATGACGACATCAAGCAAGGCAAGCCTGGCCAGTATCGCGTGAGCCTACTTAAGACCTTCAAGGACGGCTTTTACCCCGGTATCCACCTGCTTCCCGACAGCACGATCGTCGCCACCACCTACGCCAACTACCGCAAAGAGGACACCGGATGCTCCATCGTCAGCGTGCGGTTCAAGATGAGCGAGATCGACGCCCTGTCGCATCGCTGAACGCCAAGCGAAGACCATGAAACCAATCCTCCGACTCTTTTACGCCCTCGCCCTGCTCGCTTCCGCACGCGTCATCGCCGCCGACGACCCGGCTGGCATCGCCTTCTTCGAACAGAAG
>CALEEU010000336.1 GCA_937875975.1 uncultured Opitutia bacterium
GCGCTCCTGAAGGCACGCACCGCGCTCAACGCCGGCGCCGCGAAAGGGCTCGACGAACTCGTCGAGCTACGCCGGCAATTCGGCAAAGTCCCCGCCGCGGCGGCGTCCTACCTCGTCGAAGGCCGCCATCTGGCCTCCGTCGGTCGTAACGCCGAAGCCCAAGCGCGCTTCGAATCCCTCGCCAAGGAATTTGCCGGCCAGGCCGCCCTCGCCGAATTCGCGGCGCTCGGCCTTTACGAAGCCGCTGAACAGGCCGCGCTCCAGGCGCCGACCGATGGCGAAAACAAGCTGAAGGATGCCGTCGAACTCCTGGAACGTTTCACCGAGACCTACCCCCAGAACCCCCTGATCTTCCGGGTATCGCTTCGGCGCGCCGAGATTCTCCGCTCGCTTGGCCAGTTCGACAAATCCCTGCTCGTGCTCGAAGGCCTGATCCGCGACAAGCCGCTCGATCCTTCCCGCCCCCAGGCTGAGATGGCGCGCGCCGACTCACTCTTCGGGCTGGCCCAATTACGCCGCGACCGCAACGGCCAGCTCGACCGTCAACGCGTCTCGCGCGCGGCCGCCGCCTACGAACGTATCGCCGAGGCATGGTCCAAGGACTCCGACGACGTGCAGATCGAAGCCTGGTACAAGTGGGCGCTCACGCTGGTCGAGCGCTCTCGTACCGAGACCGGGCTCGAAGCCACGGCAACGCGAGGCGAAGCCCGCAAGGTCCTCGTCCGCACCCTAGGCGCGCTCCGTGAAGCGACCGCCCGGGTCGCCGCAGACACCGCAGGCAAGCTCTCCTCCGAAGGTCGCCTGTGGCTTTCGCGCTCGGTACTCCTGATGGCCGAGACCTGCGAGCTGGATGGCGACCGTGCCGAAGCCATCGCCGCCTACGGCATCATCGTGAACGTCAACCAGGGACAACCCGCCGCGCAGTCGCGCCTCCCGGGACAGTCCACCGCCGAAAGCAAACTTGCGACCCTCCGCAATTCGTCGTCCAGTCCTTCTAAGCCCCAATGAGCAGCCGCTTCTCCTTCCCTTTCGACGCCGGCCCCTTCGTCTGGCTGCTCCTGCTCCTCGCCTTCCTTGCCCTCGTCTTCGTCGTCGAGCGTGCGATGTTCCTCCACCGCGGCCTGGTGCTTTCCTCCGACTTCATCGAAGGCGTCCGCAATAACCTGCGCGCCGGCCGGCCACTCGAAGCTCTGGCCGCCTGCGAAGAATCCCCTGGTCCGGTGCCGCGCGTGGTGAAAGCCGCCCTGCTCCGCTCCGCCAGCGGCGAAGAAGCCATGCGCGCCGCCGCCACCGAAGCCGCCTTGCTCGAGTTACCCGTCCTCGAACGTCGCCTCGGCTCCATCGCCTCCATCGGCCGCGTCGCCCCGCTGCTTGGTCTGGCCGGCGCCATCTTCTCGGGGTTCAACCTTGCTTCCGCCCTGCGCGACGGAAGCGTCTACGCCTCGGCCGCCGGCCTCCTGACTGAAGTACAGGCAGCCCTAGCCACCGCAGGCTTCGCCATGATCATCGCCGCCGCTTGCGCGATGGCCCACCACTTCCTCGTCGGCCGCGTCCGCTCAATCGTCACGGAGATGGAAATCGCGGCCCATTCCATCATCACCTTCGTGCGCCACGAGCTGCCCGAGGAGAAACCTCGCCATAGCTGAGATGCGGACGCCCTTGGGAGTCCTGGAAAAAGTCCGTCCCGCCGAACAGGGCCTGGATTTCATCCCGTTGGCCCTTGCCCTGGTCTGCGCGGCGCTCACCTACGTCCTTTCCGCCGAATTCGTCTTCGCACCCGGCATGTATGTGGGCTTCGACGAGCGCGCAGGCGCGGTCTCGCCCACCATGAAGACTCCCAAGCTGGCTTCGGGCGACATGGCCCGGACATCCCTGACGGTGACCCTCGTCTCTGCCCGCGGTGCCGGCGTGTTCGTGGTCGCCGGACGCGTGGTCGACCGCGAAGGCCTCGAACTTGAGCTAAGCACCGTCGCCGCCAAGGGCGGCTCCGCTCGTCCGGTCCTGATCAAGGCGGATGCTTCGTTGACCATGCAGAGCTTCCTCGAAGTCTGCGAACTCGCCCGTAAAGCGGGCTTCCCCGGCGTCCTGGTCGCGGCCGACGAACGTTGATTCGCGATTGCCACGGGCAAGTCGGGTAGAACATCCTCCGGCCAAGTGTCCTCCCCCGCGCCCATCGTCTCCACCAATCCCGTGCCGCCGCGTCACATCGGCATCATCATGGACGGCAACGGACGCTGGGCCGCCGCCAAGGGCCTCCCCCGGCTCGAAGGACATCGCCGCGGTGCCGAACGACTGATTGAGATCATCGACGCCTGCATCGACGGCGGTATCGGCACGCTCACGGTCTTCGCCTTCTCGGCCGAGAACTGGAAGCGCCCGCTCGAGGAAGTCAGCGGTCTCTTCAAGCTCGGCGAGTGGATCCTCCGCGCTCACCTCGCCCGCCTCGAGAAACGTAACGTGCGGCTCCGAGTCATCGGCGACATCAGCGCCCTTCCTGAATTCGTCCGCGTCCCGCTCGAGGACGTCATCAAGTCCACCAAGGACAACACGGCCTTCACCTTAGTGGTCGCGCTCAACTACGGCGCCCGCCAAGAAATCGTCGCCGCCGCTCAATCACTCGCCGCTGATATCGCGGCGGGTAAACTCTCTCCTGCGGAAGTAGATTGGTCGGCGGTCGAGACGCGCCTGCAGACCGCTGGCATGCCTGACCCTGATCTCATCATTCGCACGTCGGGCGAATTCCGCCTCAGTAATTTCCTGTTACTTCAATCGGCCTACGCCGAGATCGTTTTCGCCTCGGTCTTCTGGCCCGACTTCGACAAAGCGCAGCTCCAGCTCGCGCTCGCCGAATACGCCAAGCGCGAACGCCGCTTCGGCCAGACTCGCGAGCAGATCCAGACCCCCGCCCAAGCATGAAAGACCGCGCCTTCAGTACCATCGGCCTCTGGGTCGTCGTCGGCCTCGTCATCTGGGTCGGCGGTTTCTTTTCCGTCGCCGAACAAGCCTCCTTCGGCCTGCTCGCGCTCATCATCTGCGCCGCGCAGCATGAGTTCTACCAGTTGGTCCGCACCATCCCCGGAGTCGGCCGCCCCCACTTTTCTGGCATCGTCGCCGGTTTCGCCCTGCACTTTGGCCTATTCTTCCTTGCGGCCGAAGAAGCCCGCTCAAACTACCTGCTCACCGGTGGCGCGCTGCTCGTCGGCCTGCACCTCCTCTCCCTCCTGCGCCATCCTGGCGAGGTCCCGATGCTCCTTCGCCGCTTCCCGACGCTATACGGCTTCGCTTACCTGCCCTTCATGCTGGCCTCGCTGATCGCCATCGCACGCATGAAGGATGGCCATCTGCTCGCCGCGCAGTCCGTCGGGCTCTATTACGTCGTCTGGGTCTTCGTCGCCACGAAGTTCACCGACGTCGGCGGGCTGCTCATCGGCGTGCCGTTCGGTAAGCATAAGATCGCCCCGACCATCAGCCCAGCCAAGAGCTGGGAAGGCTGCATCGGCGGACTCGCCGCTTCCGCGGGAGCTTCCGCGCTTTTCGCTTGGCTGCTCCGCGACGGATTTGGCATCAGCTTCATGGTCCCTTGGAAGGCCGCGATATTGGCACTGCCGATCGCGGTGCTCAGCATCCCGTCCGACTTGATCGAGTCGGTCTTCAAGCGGCTCGCCGGTGCCAAGGATTCCGGCGCGACGATCCCCGGCATCGGCGGCGCGCTCGACCTCATCGACAGCATGGTGCTCACCTCGCCCGTCGCCCTGATCTTGCTGTCCTACTTCCTCGATTGGGCCAAGCGCGGCTGATGACCGCGCCCGCGCCAGCGATTCACGTGCTGACGGGGCCGACCGCCGTCGGCAAGACGGAGACCGCGCTACGCTGGGCCGAAAAGAATGACGCAGAGATAATTTCCTGCGATTCCGTCTGCGTCTATCGTGGGATGGATATCGGTTCGGCCAAGCCGACGCCGGAAGAACAGCGCCGCGTCCGCCATCACGGCCTCGATCTGGTCGACCCGAGCGAGCGCTACTCCGTTTCGCAATACGTCGAGATGGCGCGGACGGCGATCGCCGCCGCACACGGCCGCGGCAAGCGCGTCCTCGTCACCGGCGGCAGCGGCTTCTACCTGGCCGCCTTCTTTGGACCGGTCACCGATGAGCTCGAGATCCCCCGGGCCATCACCGACGAAGTCAGGACCCTTCAACGCCAAGGGCTAGCCTCTCTTTTGCTCCGCCTTCGCGAAATCGAGGGACAGGAGCTCCCCGGCTGGCTCGATATCCAAAACCCGATCCGCATCGCCAAGGCCCTCGAACGCCGCCTGGCCTCCGGCCGGACCCTGGACTCCCTGCGTGATGAGTTCCTGACGCGCCGCGGACCATTCGCTGATCACCCAGTCGCCTGCGAACTGCTCGAACGTCCCGACGAAGAGCTAAAGGCCAGGATTGCCGCCCGCACGGCCACCATGCTGCACGATGGCATCATCGAGGAGTCCGAACGGCTCTTGGCGCTGAATCTGGACCCCGAGCTGACATCGTCCCGTGCGGTGGGTTATCGGGCCGTCATGGACTGGCTGGAGGGCGGGAAACGTGTAGCGGTGAGCGGCTTGGCTGAACGCATCAACCTCGACACCTGGGCCTTGGTCAGGAAACAACGTAAGTGGTTCCGCAGGTTAGGGTTAGCCAAAGAAGCCGATTAATCGCTTTTTAGCCCGTTATTCGGCTAAACACCTTCACCCTGTGTTAAAAAAGGGTCATTTATGGCATTTTGCCGCCTCCATCCTTGCAAGCCCCTATTTTTTGACCAATTTCAGCGTCGCACCCCCTACCCACCCAAACCATGCCCCTCAAACTTGGCCAGCCTCTCCCTGAAATCACCCTCAAGCAAGGCATACTTGGTGCCGATGGAAAAGTCGGCCTGGTCGATGTCAGCCTCCGCCGTAATGTCGGCAAGGGTAAGACCGTCATCCTCTTCGTCCCCCTCGCCTTCACGGGCGTCTGCACCGACGAACTCTGCAAGGTGACCGGCCTCCTCGACGAGTACAAGAAGCTCGGCGCCGACGTGATCGCCATCTCGGTCGACTCTCCCTTCGCCCAGGAAGCCTGGGCCAAGCAGGCCGGCATCAACCTCACCCTCGTCTCGGACTTCAACCGCGTCGCCCTCAAGGCCTTCAAGGTCAAGGATACCCGCGTGATTCCTGAGAAGACTGGCCTCCTCAACGTGGCCAAGCGCTCCGTCTTCGTGGCCGATAAGGCTGGTAACGTGATCCACTCCGAAGTGAAGCGCGACCCGGCCTCCATGCCGAACTTCGCCAAGATCAAGAAGGCCGTCGAAGCCTAATCGTCAGCTAGGCTTATTTGAAGGCGGTCGGGCTTGCCCCGACCGCCTTCTTTGCTTTTGGCTACCTGCCTGCCCATCCGCGGCGGCGAACCCTTTACATCACACACCATACCATGGCCCTCAAAGACCCCTTCAAAGCCCTCCGCCCCTTCTCCGCCGGCGGCCAGTCCGGGCAGATCTACTCCGTGCCCGCCCTCGAGCAGGCCGGTCTCGGCAAGGTCTCGCGCCTGCCGGTCTCCATCCGCCTGGTCCTCGAATCCGTCCTGCGTAACTGCGATGGTGTCGCGGTCACGGAGAACGACGTGAAGACGCTCGCCGCGTGGAATGCCGCGAAGCCGGTCGACACCGAAATCCCGTTCGTCGTCGCGCGCATCGTACTCCAGGACTTCACCGGCGTGCCGCTCCTCGTCGACCTCGCCGCCATGCGCGAAGCCGTCGCCAAGCTCGGCAAGGATTCTGCCATCATCGAACCGCTCGTCCCGGTCGACCTTGTCGTCGACCACTCGGTACAGGTCGACCGTGCTGGCACCGCTTCTTCGTTCCTCGAAAACCTGCGCCAGGAATTCGGCCGTAACACCGAGCGTTATGAATTCCTCAAGTGGGGCATGCAGGCGTTCAAGACTTTCGGCGTCGTCCCGCCGGCCATCGGCATCGTCCACCAGGTCAACCTCGAGTTCCTCGCCAAGCTGGTCTTCCAGAAAGACGGCGTCTTCTACCCCGACACCCTCGTCGGCACCGACTCACACACGACGATGATCAACGGCATCGGCGTCGTGGGCTGGGGCGTGGGTGGCATCGAGGCCGAAGCGGGCATGCTCGGCCAGCCGGTCTACTTCCAGACGCCCGAAGTCATCGGCGTCAACCTCACCGGCCGCCTCCGCGAAGGCGTCACCGCCACCGACCTTACCCTCCGCCTCACCGAAATCCTCCGCAAGGCCAAGGTCGTCGGCAAGTTCGTCGAATTCTACGGCGAAGGCACCGAGGCCCTCTCGCTCGCTGACCGCGCCACGATCGCCAACATGGCCCCGGAATACGGCGCCACGATGGGCTTCTTCCCGGTCGACGATAAGTCCCTCGACTACCTCCGTCAGACGGGCCGCGACGAGTCCCACATCGAGTTGGTGAAGGAATATTACAAGGCACAGGGCCTCTACGGTATCCCGAAGGCCGGCAGCATTGACTACACGCAGACCATCGACCTCGACATCAGCACGGTCGTCCCCTGCGTCTCCGGCCCGAAGCGTCCGCAGGACCGCATCGATCTCCCGAAGATCAAGGAGTCCTTCAACACGCTCTTCACCGCCGCGAAGGACAAGAACGGCTTCGGCAAGGCCGCCGCGGATCGCGACGCTTCCGCCGCCGTCGGCGCCACGGGCCGCTCGCTCAAGCACGCCTCGGTCGTGATCGCCGCGATCACCTCTTGCACTAACACGTCCAATCCTTCGGTGATGGTCGCCGCCGGCCTCGTCGCCAAGAAGGCCGTCGAGAAAGGCCTGACGGTGAACCCGAACGTGAAGTGCTCGCTCGCCCCCGGCTCCCGCGTCGTCACCGACTACCTCAACGAGATCCAGCTCTCGGGCTACCTCGACCAGCTCGGCTTCAATCTCGTCGGCTACGGTTGCACGACCTGCATCGGCAATTCCGGCCCGCTCGACGCCGACATCGAAGGCGCGATCAAGAACGGCGACCTCGTCACGGCTTCCGTGCTCTCGGGTAACCGTAACTTCGAAGCCCGCGTCCACGGCGCGGTCCGTGCGAACTACCTGATGTCCCCGCCCCTCGTCGTCGCCTTCGCCCTCGCCGGCCGCGTCGACATCGACCTCGACAACGAACCGCTCGGTACGGGCAAGGACGGCAAGCCGGTCTTCCTCAAAGACGTCTGGCCCACCCAGGCCGAAGTCGCCGACCACGTCGCCCGCGGCCTCAAGCCCGCGATGTTCAAGTCGAAGTACGCCGCCGACTCCCTCGCCAACGCCACCGCGGAGTGGAAGGGCGTCCAGGGCGGCACGGGCGCTCGCTTCAGCTGGAAGGAATCGTCCACGTACATCCAGGAGCCGCCGTTCTTCAGGGGCTTCTCGATGACCCCGCCTCCGGTGCCTTCGCTCGCGAAGCTCCGTCCGCTGGCCATCCTCGGCGACTCCGTCACGACCGACCACATCTCCCCCGCCGGTGCCTTCAAGGAAGAGACCCCGGCGGGCAAGTTCCTCCTCGCGGCCGGCGTGACGAAGAAGGACTTCAACTCCTACGGTTCGCGCCGTGGCAACGACCGCATCATGACCCGCGGCACCTTCGCCAACACCCAGGTGAAGAACGCGATGGCCGACGGCAAGGAAGGCGGCTTCACGAAGATCCAGCCCGACGGCAAGGTCGAGGCGATCTACGATGCCTGCCAGACCTACGCGCAGCGTGGCGAAGGCATGATTGTCTTCGGCGGCGTCGACTACGGCATGGGCTCGTCCCGCGACTGGGCCGCCAAGGGTACCGCTCTCCTCGGCATTCGCGCCGTGGTCGCGCAATCCTTCGAGCGCATCCACCGCTCCAACCTCCTCGGCATGGGCGTCCTGCCCCTCGAGTTCGCCGACGGTAAGAACGCCGCGTCTTACAACCTCGACGGCACCGAGACCTTCGACCTCGAAGGCCTCTCCAGCCCGATCAAGCCGAAGACGCCGGTGACGCTCGTCATCCGCCGCGCCAACGGCACGATCGATAAGGCCGCGCTCATCGCCCGCATCGATACCGCAATCGAAGGCGAGTACTACCGCCACGGCGGTATCCTCCCCTACGTCCTCCGCCAAATCCTGAAGTAAGGCGTCAGGCAGACGAAACCAAGGGCGGCCCCGCGAGGAGCCGCCCTTTTTCATATCTTGCCCCGACCCGCCTCGGCACTTATTCGTCCTTCATGGAAATCGGCGTCATCAATGGCCCTAACCTCGACCGGCTCGGCAAGCGCGAGCCGGAGGTCTATGGTACCCAGACGCTCGCCGACCTCGAGAAGCTGATCGAGAAGCACGCCAAGGCCGCCGGCGCGAAGACCCGCTTCTTCCAGTCCAATCACGAAGGCGAGATCATCGACACGATCGCGAAGTGGGCCGACAAGGGCGTGAAATTCCTGGTGATCAATCCGGGAGGCCACACCCATGTCTCGGTCGCCCTCCGCGATTCCATCGCCGGCAGCAGCATGCAGGCCGTCGAGGTGCATATTTCCAATATCTACAAGCGCGAGGAATTCCGCCATAAGTCCGTCACGGCCTCCGCCTGCGAAGGCGTGATCACCGGCCTCGGCTTCGAAGGTTACCTGCTCGCGGTCGACTTCCTGGTCGCCAAGGCCAAGGTAAAGCCGGCCAAGGTCGCCAAGGCGAAGAAGAAGTAAGCCTACGCCGCGGGAAACCGAGCGAGGTCGCACTCTTTCCGTAACGCCCTACCCTCGCAAAGGTAGGCCGCCATCTCGTCAGCCATGAGGGGTGCCCAGACGGTGCCACGCGGACCGAGTCCGCTGAAGAGATGCGTGCGCGGCTGCTGCGGGTGCGTGCCCATGAAGGGATGGTTGTCCGAGGTGCAGGGACGGACACCGGCGACGTGCGCGGTGACATCTACCTGCACCGCCTCAGCGAAATAGCCACGGAAGCGGTGGATGAACTTCTCCTTCTGTGGCTCGGTCGGAGTCTCGTCCAACTGATCCCACTGCCAGTTGGCACCGGTGCGCCAGATGCCCTGCCCGAGCGGCAAGGCCCAGCCTTCGCGATTCAGGATGAAAGGCTTATCGGTGACGGAGGAGCGTAGCGTGAGTGCTTCACCTTTCGACGGCTGCCACGGGAGATATTTGAACGGGCCGCGTTGCGCGGACTTGTAGCCATCGCAGTAGATGATGTCGCCGGCGCGGACGTGCCGCCAGCTGAGGCCCTCGGCGTCGGCGACGGCGTCGACCGGATCAAACGCCGCCTCGGTCAGGTTGCCGGCAGCGAGCAATTCGGCCCGGGCGTCAGCGAGGAGCTTCGGAAGGTCGACCCACGCTCCGTTCATGAGCGCGCCGCCGAAGGTATCGGTAAGACTCACGTCAAGTTCACCTTGAGCGGACGTCACGCTTTCGATGAAAGGCTGGCAGCTCCGGCACTCGGTCCGCTTGAGACCCTTGGCGCGCTGCTCCTCGTCGACGAACATACGATAGACCTGAATCGGGCGAAAGACGCCGAGTTCGGTCAGCTTGGCTTTAGCTGTAGCGAAGAGCTCGGGGTAATCCTTAGTCAGTGTGAAACGCCGGCCGGTCAGGGGTGTCATCAGCCCAGCGGCGACCTGTGAAGAGGAAGACTTCCAGCGGTCATCCACGACGTGGACGGTGCGGCCACGACGCAGCAGTTCCTTGGCGAGTAACGAGCCCGCCAGGCCTTGGCCAACGATCAAAAAATCAACCTGCATCACCGGAGGGAGATGCAGGTTGTAAGAAGGTCAAATGATGACGGCGGTTTATCAGAAACCGACGGCGTTCTTGGTGCCCTGCTTGGTCACGATCTTCTCTTCAGTCCAGACAGCGACGCCGCGCTTGACCTCGACGAGGGTGAGCTGGAAGACGAATGAGCTCTGGCGGGTGCTGCCGGCATTGGAGCGGTCTTCCAGAATCTTACCCTTGAGCACGTATTCGGCGCGCGGGACATTGGCGTTAGAACCCGATGTGGCGCGGGCGGCGTTGGCGGTGGCGTCATTGTCGAGCAGCGTAACGCGGTTGGCGTTGACCAGGGGCACGGTGAGCTTCGAGAGCAGCAAGGCGGTATCGAAGTTGTCAGCGGTGTCGTTGGTGATGGAGCCGAGCTGGAGCACCGGGGCGCCCTTGGAGAAGGACGGGGACGAAATCATCGACTGGAGCATCTGGGATCCCGCGGTGGCGAAATCCTGGATATTGACCTTGTCGAGGCTGACCACGAGCTCGCGGCCCTGCGGGTCCTTGTAGGTGGCGGGCGTGCCGCAACCGACGATGAAGACGGCGCAGGCGAGGAGAGAGAGTTTGTTCATGGGAGGGGTTAGCGGGAGATGAGACGGAGGCGGCACTCAGCGGACTGGGCCTTGAGGGCGGTCGCGGTGACGGTGGTGAGGGCGCCAGGTTCAAGCGGAGTGACGATCCAGTTGGGCTGGCTTTCGGTCACAGTGCCGTCGGCGGCGAGCCATTCGAAACTGACGTTGATTGTCTGGCGGAGGTAGGCGCCATTGCGGAGGTCGAACTGGACGCGCGTGTAACCGCCGTCAGTCTTAGATTTACGGGCGGCGAGGAGCTCGACCTTATTACCGATACGATTATCGTTCAACTGGGTCGAGAAACCACCCTCGGGCTTGGTCGTCGCGTAGTTGACGGCGTCAGGAGGCGTCAGGCCGCGCTCAAGCTTGTCGCCGGTCTCGAGGATCGTGGTGCAACCGGTCAGGAGACCGAGCGCAAGGAGAGGCAGGAATTTTTTCATGGGACGAGAGGGGTGCAGCGGAGGACGATGGGGTGATTTTCCTGCGTGGACTTGAGGCTTACAAGCAGAACCTTGCCCGCGGGCAACGTCAGGGAGGCCTCCGGATGCCCGACCACGGTCAGTTTCTGGCCAGGCTTGGCCTCCAGCCGCGCCACTGAGAAACGCGCCGGGAGGCTCGACCAGTTACGCAGGTCGGCCTTGGTGGTGCCGACCGTATAGATCGCCGTGCCTACCTTAGTCGCAATCGACCAAAGGACGGCACCGGAGCTCGCATTCGGTCGATTAGCGGCCTCTTCGGAGGATTTATTGATGAGATAGCTGGCGGTCGCCTTGAGGGCGGCGGACGTGAAAGCTTGGGCCTTGATGCCCGGCAAGGCCGCCTCGAAGTGCTTCGCGATGAGGGCGTCCGGACGACTAGCCAAGGGGATGGCGACGTCTTTGGCGTCCAATTTAAGCTTAAGATTATAATTCAGACCGGAGGGCCGAACAGCCGGCAATGCGACACTCACGTAAGGCACACGCGAAGAGACAACGAAGAGCGGGATGTCGATTCGTTGCTGATACCACTCCGGACACATACCCGTCTCGGCGATGACATAGACGATCGTGCCCTGCCCTTCGCTCGCCGGCGCCTCGGCGTCCTTGAGATCTCGACGGAATGCTGCGTTGCTTCCATTAAGCTGCGTCGCGGCGAGCAGTTCCTTGCGCGCCTTCTCGCGGTCGGAGGGATCCTGGCCGAGGCGCAGGAAGAACATTCCTTGGAGCCAGTGGCTAAAGGCGTCGTCATAGGCACCTTCGGCGGTCAGGCTGGCGAGGTTCTCTTCGATCATCCCGAGACCTTCCTTCGTACGCTCGTCCTGCGAAGCCTTGGCGACGTCGTACTTAGCTTCCTTACCTTTGGGCTGAACGTAAAGCTGACCTGAGCCGAAGGCCTGCTGGACGAAGCGCAGACGAGCCATGGCGACGCGGGCGCCGTTGACGTCGCCCAGTTCGATCCGGTTCAAGGCCTGATAAGTTGACGCGTAGATACGATCCGCCGGACGAGGACGATACGCCTCGGCGTAGCCGTTGGAAAAAGCTGCGAGCGTCGCACCTCCGACCGAGAAGCCCGGGCGCTCTTCTTCTTCACGGAAGGAGGCCTCAATTTGCTCCAGAACCTTCGCACTTTCCTTCAGCTTACCCTGCGCACGCAGCGCCGCAGCGGCGTCGAGATTCCAGACCAAAGCGTCCTTAGGTTCGTCCGCCGCGAAGTTCTGGGCGACGGTCGCAGCCGTCACGTAGTCCCCTTCCTCCACGGCCACCCGGACGCGTGGACCGCGATCGACATACGTCGCGCAGCCGACCAGGCAAAGCATTAGGATGGAGAGGAGCAGACGCACAGGGAAGCCCCTGCAGACTAGCCCGCCCTGCCTACAAGTAAAGGATGCTCAGGCCAGCTGCAGCCAGCGCGCACCCAGGTAAAGCCACAGGGGCGTGACTAAAGGGCAACAGAGCATCGTAATCACCGAACAGCGTAAGGAGATCAGGACCTCCCCCTTGAACATCTCGACGATCAGGAAGGTGAAGAT
>CALEEU010000337.1 GCA_937875975.1 uncultured Opitutia bacterium
CGAGCACGGCGAAGTTGACGGAACCGAGGAGGTAGCCGAGTAGGGCAAAGATTCCGATGGCCGCGAACATCGCTTACGCTTCGATCAGCTTGGCGCTGACGATCGCGGGATTACGCAGGATCTCGGCGATGGCAGCGGCGCCGGGAGCCGTATCGAGCTGGTAGACGGCCAGGGCATTGGAGCCACCGCTGCGGCTGAGGGCCATGTTGGCGATGTTCACGCGTTCCTTGGCGAGCAGGGTGCCGAGGGCGCCGATGATGCCAGGCTGGTCCTGGTTCTCGATGAGGAGCAACTTGCCTTCGGGGATGAACTCGAGGGTGCGGCCGTTGATCGAGACGATGCGCGGGGACTGGGCCTTGCCGATCACGGTACCGGCGACGGAGACGGACTTGCCGCCCGCGAGCACGGCCTCGACGAGGATGAGTTCCTTATAGTCGGCTTCGGCGGAAGAACGGACGGTCTGGACCTCGACGCCGAGGGCCTTGAGCTTGCCGGGGGCGTTGACGTCGGTGACGCCTTCGACGATGCCGCGCAGGTAACCGCGCTGGATGGCGCGGGCGATGGCGTTGGCGCCTTGGTCGGAGCCGGTGCCGAAGGTGGTCAGGCGGAGGGATTCGATACGACCCGGGGCGGCGAGCTGACGGGCGATGGCGCCGAGCTTCTGAGCGAGGGAGAGGAACGGCTTGATCGCGGCGAGCGTCTGGGAGTCGACGGAAGGCAGGTTGACCGCGTTGGCGGGCGAGCCGCCGCCGAGGACGGTGATGGCGGCTTCGGCGACTTCGACGCCGACGTTCTCCTGGGCTTCAGCGGTGGACGCGCCGAGGTGCGGGGAGAGGTGGGCCTTGGGAAGGGAGCGGAGCGGGTGGTCCTTGGCGAGGGGTTCTTCGACGAACACGTCGAAACCGCAGCCGCCGCACTGGCCGGACTTCAGGGCTTCGGTGAGGGCGGACTCGTCGACGATGCCGCCGCGAGCGCAGTTCACGATCTTCACGCCTTTCTTCATCTTGGCGAAAGCAGCTGCATCGACCATGCCTTCGGTCGCGCCCTGCTTGCCCTTCTCGATGAGGGGCATGTGGACGGTGATGTAGTCGGAGAGGGCGAAGACTTCGTCGAGGGTCGCGATGGACACGCCGAGGGCCTTGGCGCGGGCTTCGGTGAGATACGGATCGTAGGCGAGGACCTTCATGCCGAAGGCGAGGGCGCGCTTGGAGACTTCGGCGCCGATGCGGCCGAGGCCGAGCACGCCGAGGGTCTTGCCGAAGAGTTCGGAGCCTGAGAGGGACTTGCGGTCCCACTTGCCTTCGCGCATGGACTGGACCGCTTCAGGTACCGGACGGGCGAGGGAGAGCAGGTGCGTAAAGGTGAGTTCGGCGGTCGCGACAGTGTTGCCCGAGGGGGTGTTCATCACGATGACGCCACGTTCGGTGGCGGCTTCGACGTCGATGTTGTCGACCCCTACGCCGGCACGGCCGACGCAGACCAGGCGCTGGGCGGCGGCGAGGACTTCACGGGTGATCTGGGTCTCGGAGCGGACCAGGATGGCGTCCACGTCCGCGACGAGGACTAGGATCTCTTCGGGGGTGGAGCCGTAGGCTTCGACGACCTCATAGCCCGGCTGGGCTTTGAGGAGGGCGACTCCGGTGGGCGAGATCTTGTCGGCGACGAGTACCTTGGGCATGGCGATGGCGTGTAAAAGTTTGAATTGAGTCATAAATGCCCGCCCAAGGTAAAGGCAAGCACCTACCCCTGTTCGTCCGTCATAGCCGGCTCAGAGCCGGCGATGGGCGTAATCCGCCAATTCGTAACAATCCGGGCTCATTTCTTCCAGAAAACGGCAGGGATCCAGCGGGCGGTAGCCTTCCCCGGAGACCGCGAAGCGGGGGGCGAAAAGGAACAGCATGTTCTCGGCCCGGGTGCAGGCGACGTAGAACAGGCGGCGCTCTTCCTCGATGTCGCCCTCGTCGATGGCGCGGGTCAGCGGGAGGAGGCCGTCGGCTACGCCCAAGAGGAAGACGATCGGGAACTCAAGCCCCTTGGATTGATGGATGGTGGTGAGGCGCAGCATGTCCTCCTCCGGCTCGGCTTTCTTGTCGGAGGATTCGCCGTTGAGTAGGGCGACCTGGGCGACGAGGTCGCCGACGTCCTCGAACTTCGAGGCGAAGCCAATGAGGCCTTGGAGGTCTTGCTCGCGGTCTTTCCAATCGGGAAAGATCGTCTTGATGAAGCCGCCGTACCAGCCCTCGATGCAGACGCGGACGGTCTCGGCCGGGGTCCGGGCGACTTTGATGGAGTTGGCGTCGGAGGCCGCGACGAACAGGTCGGGCGCAGGGGCCACTGGCTCTGGCTTAGCCTTCGCGGCTTCGAGGCCTTCCAGCATGTCCTCGAGCGTGATGGTGAGGTCGTTGAAGTCGTCCTTCGCCGATTCCGGGACGCGCTTGAGGACGGCATCGGCGCGCAGCGCACGGACCATGCCGCGGCCTTGGGCCTGGTCGACCTCGCGGGCGGCCTTGCTGATCTTATCGGCGGCGACCGGTCCGACCTTAGGGAGGAGGCAGAGCAGGCGGGAAAGCGCGACCTGGTCGCGCGGGTTATGTACGAAGCGCAGGTGGGCGAGGATGTCCTTCACGTGCGTGAGGTCGAAGAACTTGTGGCCGCTGGTGATCACGAACGGTACGCCCATCGCGTTGAGTTCCATCTGCAGCTCCAGCGACTGGTAATGTGCGCGGTAGAGGACGTGCACGTCTGCGAGGGCGTGCCCATCGTGGTGCAGTTGCATGATCTTGCGGACCACGAGCTTCGCTTGCTGTGAGGTATCGCCGACGGTGAAGACCGTGGGCTGCGGACCGCGCTCGCGGACGGCCTTAAGGCGACGGTCGAAGCCTTCGATGCGCGGACGGTGGCTGAGGATCTCGTTGGCGAAGGCCAGAATCTCCGGCGTCGAACGGTAGTTCGTGTCGATCGTGTGAATGAGGGTGCCCGGGTGGCGGTTGGGAAAGGCCACGATGTTCTCCCAGTCAGCGCCGCGCCAGGTGTAGATGCACTGGGCGTCATCACCCACGGCCATGATTTGATGCTCGCTGGCGAGCAGGTCGATGATGCGGCTTTGCAGGCGGTTGGTGTCCTGGAACTCATCTACCAAGATATGGCGAAAGCGCTGGCGGTAATGGGCGAGGGCGGCCGGGTCGTTCTCGAGGACGTAAAGCCAGAGGCTCAGCAGGTCGTCGAAGTCGCAGAGGTTGCGCTCCTTCTTGGCCGCATCGTAGCTCGCGCAGAACTGCATCAGCTTCTCCGGGCCGCCTTTCATCCAGTCGAGGCGTTCGGCGAGGACATCTGGCAGCGGGCGGAGGGTGTTACGGGCGTGCGAATAGGCATCGAGGATGACGGCCGCCTTGGGGTTTGTCTTGTCCTTGATGAACGCGCCGTCGATCGACTTCACGATTTCGGAGAACAGCTGTTCGGATTCCTTCTGGTCGAGGATGGTGAAGTCGGGCGAGCGGGAGGCTACCGCCGCGTTGCGGCGGAGGATGCGTTGGCCGATCGAGTGGAAGGTGCCGCCCCAGAACTGGCCGCGCGGCACGCCCGTGAGGTCCTCGACCCGTTCGAGCATCTCCTTCGCCGACTTATTGGTGAAGGTCAGCAGCAGGATGTCCCAGGGCTTGGCTCCTTGATGCAGGAGCCAGGCGACGCGGTAGGTGAGGGTGCGGGTCTTGCCTGAACCGGCGCCGGCGAGCACGAGCGCGGGGCCGCGAGGCGAGGTCACCGCGGCGTACTGCTCATCGTTGAGCTCGCCGCGGAAATCGACGGGAGGCAGGCCTTCCACGGGTTAGCGGGCGGGTCGCTGGCGGCGATCCATCAGGCTGAACTTCACGACCTGTTCATCGGCGCGGTAAGAGGAGCGGACCAGTGGGCCGGATTCGACGTGCTTGACGCCGGCGGCGAGCGCGAAGGTCTTCCACTCGGCGAACTCTTCCGGCGTCACCCAGCGGTCGATGGGCGCGTGTTCCTTGCTGGGTGAGAGATATTGGCCGATGGTCAGGATGTCGACGTCGGCGGCGGCGATGTCGCGGATGAGTTGGGCGACCTCTTCCTTCTGCTCGCCGATGCCGAGCATGATGCCGGTCTTGGTGATGAAGTCGCGGGACTTGGCGTGCTTGAGCACCCAGAAGGAACGGTCGTAGCGGGCGGTCTTGCGGATCGGACGCTGCAGGCGTTCGACCGTCTCGAGGTTGTGGTTGAGGATGTCAGGACGCGCGTCGAGCAGCGTGTCGAGGTGGACCTGTTCGCCGCGGAAATCGGCTGGCAGGACCTCGATGGTCGTGTTCGGGCAACGATTACGGGTGGCGCGGACGGTCGCGGCCCAGACGGAAGCGCCGCCGTCCTTGAGGTCGTCTCGGGCGACGGAGGTGATGACCACGTGCTTGAGGTTCATCAGCGCGATGGATTCCGCCACGCGGGCGGGTTCGCCGAGGTCGAGTTCGCTGGGGCGACCGGAGAGCACGGCGCAGAAGGTGCAGGAGCGCGTGCAGACATTGCCGAGGATCATCACCGTGGCGCTGCCACGGGACCAGCATTCGCCCATGTTGGGGCACTGGGCCGACTGGCAGACCGTATGCAGCTTGTGCTGGTCGACGTTCTTCTTCGTCTCCAGGAAGTCCGGTCCGCTGGGGAGCTTGGCACGGAGCCAGTCAGGTTTGCGGGCGGACTCGATCATGGAGGAAGGGCAACATTGCCGTCCCGGGCTATTTTTCAACCTAACAAACAAGAAGGGGTGCTCTCCTCCCGGAAAGCACCCCTTTTGCTATGAGTTTCAGCTCAGACCTTAGAAGGTCTTCTTGAGCGTGACAGCGGTGATGCTGTCGCCGTTCTCGATGTCCGAGTAGGACACGGTGCCGGTGAAGCCGAGCACAGGGTAGCTGAGGCCGATCGCGTAGTCGTCGTTCTTGGAGGCGCGGTCGTTGCCGTAGTGGAGACCGAGGTTCAGTCCCTTGACCTGGGCGATGTCGTAGCTGTAGTTGGCTTCGTAGTAGAAGTCGCTGGTATTGTTGTCACCGGCGATGCCCTTGGAGGCCTTGAGGGTGAGGCCGGCGTAGGTGGCGGCGACGTTCACTTCTTCGAAGTTGGCGTCGGACTGGCCTTCATAGGCGTAGGCGATGTAGCCGACGGAAGCGTCGACGGCGCCGAGTTTGAAGCCGTAGTTGGCGTAGACGTCGACTTCGAGGGAGGCGTTGCCAGCGGTGACGTTGGAAGCCCAGATGCCAGCCGAGAGGCCGGAGCTATGGGAAGCGTCGAAACCGCCCTGAACGGCGAACTTGCCGGCGTTCTGGGAGATGCCGCGCCAGACGTAGTCGCTGGTGAAGGCGAGGTTGCCCGAGGTGGTGAACGCCGAGGCAGCGGCGGGCGCCGACTGAGCAAAGCTCGCGGCAGCGGTGAGGGTGAGGAGGGTGATGGAGGTGTGCTTCATTGCGTAGTCCGATGTGCTAAAAATTTACCTAAATGCCATATTTTTCGGCACTTTCCGGAAAATTGGTGAATAAACCCCAGTGTTTGTTTAAAAAGAAGCCGTCCCTGCTTTATTTTAAGCGTCAAGTCGCTGACCTTAACCGAGATAACACTCGAGGTGGGCTTCGGCCGACTTCGCCCAACTGAACTCAGTCGCCATGGCTCTTTTCTGAAGTGCTTTGTGGGCCGCGGGCTGCTGATAGAGCTCCAGCGCCCGATTGATGGCCCATTCGATCCCCCCTTGGTCCGCGTGCTCAAAAACAACCCCGGTGCCTTTTTTCTTTCCGTCCCAGCCGCTCACGGTGTCGGCCAGGCCGCCGGTGGCTCGAACGATCGGGAGGGTGCCGTAGGCCATGGAATACATCTGGTTTAGACCGCACGGCTCGAACCGACTGGGCATGAGGAAGAAATCACTGCCTGCCTCGATCCGGTGAGACAGTCCGTTGTCGTAGCCGATACGGACGGCGCAGAGTTGGGGGAAGTCGACGGCGAGTCGCTTGAACTCGTTTTCTAACCAGGCGTCACCGCTGCCGAGGAGCACGAACTGCAAACGGCCCTCGCGCAGGAATTTCGGGAGCACGCTGACGGCGAGATCCAGTCCCTTTTGCTCCCAGAGGCGCGAGACGACGCCGATGAGCGGAACATCGCGACCGGTCGCGAGATTGAGTTCGCGCAAGAGGGCGGCTTTGCATGCGGCCTTGCCCGCCGGCTTCTTGGCCGAAAACGCCGCCGCGATGTGGTTGTCGTCTGCAGGGTTCCATTCGTCACGATCCACGCCGTTGAGGATGCCGCACAGGTCGCTCGCACGGCGCCGCACGACGTCATCCAGTCCGTAGCCGAAGGCCGGGGTGAGGATCTCCTTGGCGTAGGTCGGGCTGACGGTGATGACCTTGGCGGCGTGGAGGATGCCGCCTTTGAGGAAGTTGACGCCACCGAGGCACTCGAGTTCCTGCGGGCTCCAGAGGAACGCGGGCAGCCCGAGGTAGCCCATGATGCGCTTGGGATAAAGGCCTTGGTGCTGTAGGTTATGGATCGAGATGACGGTCTTGGCTTGGCCGAGCGCGGACTGCTTGAGCGTGGTATTCAGGAGCACGGGCACGAGGCCGGCGGTCCAGTCGTGGCAATGGATGACGTCGGGGATCCAGCTGGTCGTCAGGCAGGCGTCCAGGCCGGCACGTCCGTAGAAGGCGGCCCGTTCGCCGGCGTCGTCACGCGCGGGATAGATCTCGCGGGCGCCGTAGAAATCTTCGTGTTCGACGAACCAGGCTTCGAAGTTCGGGGAGACCTCAAGCGTGCGGATACGGCAGCCGGCCTTACGGAGGTCGCCGTTCACGCCGACCTTGAGCGATTCGATGAGCGTACCCATCTTCTCGCGGCCCGGGACGGAGCCGTAAAGGGGCGTCGCCGCGCGGACTTCGTGACCCATGGCCGCCAAGGCTTTGCCCAGCGCCACGGTGGCATCTCCCAGTCCGCCGGCCTTGGACCAAGGCGCCAGCTCGGGAGTCACGAAAAGGATTCTCATGCGGAAGGTCGGTTGTCGCGGGGTCGTCCGAGTCGGTTGAGCAACGGGACGAAGGCCACGAGGATAATCAAGGCGGCGACCATGGCGACATTGCCAGCCAAATCATGGACGGTGCCGAGCGACGAGAAGCCGACCTGCCCGTGTTCGATGCCGGCGAGGTCACGTTCCAGTGACTTTGAGCCGTGGTGTAGCGCGTGGAAGGTAAGGTAAGTGTTGCGTCCGATGTTGAGCAGGATGGCGGCGAAGCCGGCGAGGCCGATCATCGCGATCCGGCGGAGCAGCGCACCCGGAAAGCCGCCTTCGAGGAAGACCGCGCCGAGAAAGGCGCCGGCGAAGACGCAGGCCGAGAGCGAACGAATGCCTGAGCAGGCCTCGGCCACGCCGACCGCATCGCCGTTAGGGAAGATGATGGTGTTGCCGCTGACCCGGATGGCGTGGTCGTTGAAGCGCAGGATGCCGGAGACGATTTCGGTCACGTTAGTGAGCAGCTCGCCTTTGATCTGGTTGTCGACGAGGTAGAGGAACGGACCGGAAATCAACCAGACGCAGGCAGGAAAGAGGAGGAGTCCGACGGCCCGCCAGCGGGATGCTGATGCCGCGACGGCGTCCGATGGTCCGCGGACGGAGAGGAAGGCGAAGGCGAGCGCCGCGCCGGCGAGGCCGAAGGAGATGGCGAGGGTGGGGCCGATGCCGGTGCCGAAGATGGCGCGGGCGGTGGCGCCAAAGCCGAAGAGCGCGAGCGAAGCGAACGCCAAGAGCTGGGCGAGGGTGAGTACGCCTTTGGATGTAGGCGCGGCGACGTCGGTCCGTTCGCCCGTGAGCAGGGCGCGGAGGTCTTCCCAGCGATCCCAGAGTACGTATGCGGAGAAGAACGGTACGAGGTAGCCGAAGGTATAGTCGTCCTTGGTGCTCCAGATGGCCCACTGATCCCAGGTCGTGAACGCGGCCATGCCAATAAGCAGCATGCCGAGGCCACGCGTCGTGCCATCTAACTTCGACTGGGCTTCCGCGGACATCAGAACCGGGGGACCGCGGCCAGCAGCGTCTTGGTGTAGGCCTGCTGCGGATTGCCGAGAATCTCGGCCGGCGTGCCTTGTTCGACGATGTTTCCCTTGGACATCACGAGGATGTGGTCGCTGACATGTTCGACGACGGCGAGGTCATGGGCGATGAAGAGGTAAGTGAGGCCAAGTTGTTCCTGCAGGTCCTGGAGTAGGTTCACGACCTCGGCTTGCACGGAGACGTCGAGCGCCGAGACGGGCTCGTCGCAGATGATGAGCTCCGGCTGCACGGCGAGGGCCCGCGCGATCCCGATGCGCTGGCGCTGGCCACCGGAGAATTCATGCGGGTGGCGGCGTAAGTGTTCGGCGGGGAGTTGGACGCTGCGGAGCAGTTCGGCGCAGCGGGCTTCGCGGTCCTCCCGGGTCATCTGCGGGAAGTGAATCTCGAGCGGCTCGGAGAGGATGCTCAGGATGTCGGCGCGCGGGTTGAGCGAATTATACGGGTCCTGGAAGATCATCTGGATCTTCTTGCGCCAAGGGAGGAAGTCCGAGTTGGAGAGGACGCCGATGTCCTGTCCGTGGTAGAGGATCTTGCCAGCGGTCAACGGGGCGAGCTTCACGATCGCGCGGCCGGTGGTCGTCTTGCCTGATCCGGATTCGCCGACGAGTCCGACCGTCTTGCCTTTGGGCACGACGAAGGAGATGCCGTCCACGGCCTTCTTGGGTTCGGCTTTCTGGAAGAACCAGTTGGCCCGGCCAGGGTAGTGGACAGAAAGGTCGCTGACTTCGAGAAGGTTGTCGCTCATCGGGAGACCTTGAGTTCGTCGGACAGGGTGGTGAGGCGGCGGCGACGCTGACCGAGGCGCGGGATGCAGGCGATCAGCGCCTTGGTGTAAGGGTGCGACTGCGTCCGCATGATCTGTTCGACGGGGCCGGACTCGACGATGCGACCTTTCCACATCACCGCGACCTTGTCGGCGAAGTTCGCGATGATGCCGAAATTATGGGTGATGAGCACGATGCTCATGCCGCGTTCGCTACGGAGGCGGGCGAGGAGGTCCATGATCTCTTTCTGGATGGTCACGTCGAGCGCGGTGGTGGGTTCGTCGGCCACGAGGATCTTCGGGTTGCAGGCGAGCGCCATGGCGATCATCGCGCGCTGTTGCATGCCGCCGGAGAGTTCGTGGGGGTATTGGTTCGCGACGCGTTCGGGGTCGTTGATGCGGACCTCCGCCAGGGAGCGGATGACCTCGGCCTTGACGTCTTTGACGTCTGGTCGGTGTAACGCGACGGCTTCGCCGATCTGGAAGCCGATGGTGTAGACCGGATTCAGGGAAGTGCCGGGTTCCTGGAAGACATAGGCGATGGAGCCCCCGCGAATCTTGGCCAGTTCATCCTCGGGAAGTCCCATTAACTCGACGCCGGCGAGTTTGACGGATCCCGAGAGGGAGCAGGACGGTTCGGGCGGCAGGAGGCGGGTGAGGGCGAGGGCCGAGACCGATTTGCCGGAGCCGGATTCGCCGACCACCGCGAGGACTTCGCCGGCGGCGAGTTCGTAGCTGACGCCTTGGGCGGCGACGGTCTCGCGGTCACCCGTGCGGAAGGTGACGCTGAGGTCCTGGACTTTCAGGAGAGGCTCGGCGGACATGGTCGGCAACATAGGTTGGGCAAGGGGTGAGGGAAAGGAAGAACGACGGTCATTCGGTCCGCCAGCGGTCTTCGATGACCGTCTTCGGCGCGCCGCGCACCTTGCCGTCGCGGAAATCCTTGAGGTCCACCTCGCGTTGCTTGGGGTCGAGCCAGAAGAGGCCGTACTGACCCGGATCTTCGGCTGCGCGCACGTCGAACCCTGCCGGGAACCTGACCCAATCCCAGTGGGCGATGCGGTAGCCAGGGACCTTGAAGCCCGGGATGAAGTCGGCGAGGTCATGGATGCGGTGCTGCATCTGGAATGAGAGCTTGATCATCTCGTCCTCTTCGGTGGCCTCGCGGAAACGGTCGATGAGTTTGGAGAGTTCGGGGTCGTCGATGCCCGTGATGTTGTTCGTCTGGCGCTTCGGTACCTTGCGTCCGTCAGCGAGCTTCTCGACGGCGTTGTCGGCGTGGTGGGATTCCCAGAGGGCAGGGAGGCGGCTCGAGACGGACCACGCCCAGAAGACGATGTCATGGTTCTTCTCCATGACCTTGCGGTACATGGTCGTGCGCTCGAGCGTCTCGGGGCGGTACTCCACGCCGCAGCGGCGGGCTGATTCGACGAGCGTCGCGAGATACTTGCGACGGTCGGAGGTGTCGAAGGTCAGGCGGAAGGAAAGCCGTTCGCCGGCCGCGTTCATCAGGATGCCATCGCCACCGACGCGGGTAAAGCCAGCTTTGGCGAACGCGGCGCGGGCGAGTTCCGGCGAATAGCGGCGAGGACGGATGGAGGGCTCGGTGAACTTGCCAAGGCCTTCGCTGAATTGGTTGAGGCGTTCGTAGTCGCCGCGATAGAAGCCATCGATGACGCGCTGGAAGTCGGTGGCATGCTGGAGGCCGACGCGCACGTCGAGGTCCGAGAGTAAGGCCTTCTGCGTATTGAGGTAGAGGCCGTAAGGAGGGCGGGGGATGTCGTTGAAGAACTGGGCCTTGGTGAGGTAGCCGTTCTGGTAGGGCTTCTTCTCGTTGGTGCCGTACCAGTAGCGCGGCATCATGATCGGCATGAAATCGATCTCACCGGCGAGCATCGAGGCGTAGGCGCTGTCCATCTCGCGGATGACGCCGTATTCGATGACGTCAGGATTATAGCGGTGCCGGTAGAACTTACGATGGTCGCCCCACCAGTCCTGCACCCGGGTGAGCGTGACGGACTTTTCACGTTGTAAGCCGGACGGGCCGACGAAGTAGGGGCCCGTCGTTGGCTGGAAGCGGTCGTTATACAATTTTTCGTAATTCGGGCCGAAGTCCTTGAAGAAATTACGCGGTAGCGGAATCAGTTGGCCCAATCGTTCGAGCTGATAAGGGCGCTTGCGCGGAGCCTTGATGGCGAGGGTGTGCGCGTCGTACTTGGTGATGCCGCCCCACTCGCGGGTGTAGAAGTCGGCGTACCAGTCGGCCTTCGCCCAAGGCGAACGATTGAAGTAGAAGGTGTAGAAGTAGTCGTCAGCGGTGATGGGCTGGCCGTCCGTGAACTTGGCGTTCGGATCGAGGCGGAAGTAGGCCGTCATGCCATCGGGTGACATTGCCCAGCTCGTCGCTAGGGCGGGGATGGTCTCTTCGGTGTTCGGATGCGAGGAGAGCAGTCCGAAGTCGTTGTTGTCGTAAAGCTCTCCGCGGAAGCCGTTGTTGGCGTTGGGGCCGACGCGTCGGAGGGTGGGCGGAGTGGAGCCGGTGAACTGGCGCAACGTGCCGCCGCGGACCGCCCGAGGATCCGCGAACTCTTTCTGCGCGGAGCCGTCTTGCCAGACGAGGTCTTTGGGGAGGTCGGTGGGCTTGGCGAAATGGAAGAAGTCCTTGTGCTCGGCGTAATAAGCCGTGGCCTTCGGGTCGGAGTAGGTCTGGGCCGAGGCGGTCGTCAGGACGAAGAGGAAGGCGAGCAGGGTTCTCATTTTTGGGCGCGACGGAGGTCGAAGGCGTCCTGAAGCGCTTCGCCGATGGAGTTGATCATGACCATGGTGCCGACGAGGCAGAAGAGCGTAGGACCAAGGATCCACCAGGCGTCCCAGTTCTCCTTCGCTTGTTGGAGCAGATTTCCCCAGGAGGGCTCGGTGGGCGGCAGGCCGAAGCCGAGGTAGTCGAGCGCGGACAGGGAGAAGACCAGACCGTGGAGGCTAAAGGGGAGCGTCGTCAGGATGATGGTCGCGCAGTTGGGCAGGATGTGCCGCCAGATGATGCGAGCGTGGCCGGCGCCCAGCGCACGGGAGGCGGTGACGTAGTCGCGGGCGGAGATTTGATAGGCGGCGGCACGCAGCTGCTGGGCGAGCCCGATCCATGAGAACGCGACGAGGATGAAGATGAGAATCGCCAGCGAGGGCTCGAGCAGGCTGGCGAGGAAGATGATGGCGTAGAGGAACGGGATGTTGGACCAGACCTCCATGAGTCGCTGGCAGACCATGTCGAACCAGCCGCCGAAGTAGCCCATCGCGGCGCCCAGGAGCAGGCCGACGCCATAGACGCAAGGGAGGAAGATGAGGGCGGAGAGCAGCAGGATGCGGAAGCCGCCGAAAAGCCGCGCGACGATATCGTGGCCGGATTCGTCGGTGCCGAGCCAATGTCCGTCGAGCCCGGGCGGGCAGGGGGAGGGCACCAGCGTGCGGAGCGGGCCCTGCGGCTCCCAGTCGGTCCGGTCGGCAGCGGGCACGCGCTGGACGACCTTACCGTCCACGAATTTCGCCCGCGCGATACCGACTCCCTCGGCGAACAGGCGGGCGTCGCCTTCGGGCCGGCCGTTGATGATCGTCCAGGCCTGTCGGCGGGTGCCGTCCGTATTGAGCGTGAAGATACGTCCTTCGGAGATGATGCCGCGAGGGTCTTGCCACCGTCCTGCGGCGTCGCGGGAAGCCTCCGGCATCACCTCGCAGACTTCTCCCGGGGCGAAGGGCACGGGTGGCATGATGAGCCAGCCTCGGCCGTTCTGCTTCAGTTCTTCGGCCAGCAAGCGATAGTTGGGTTCGCCTTCGATCTTTAGGCCGAGGTCACGCCCCGAGATGAAGCCCGCGAAGACCGGGAAGCGCGTGACTCCATCTACCTTGAGCACGAGCGGGCGATTGCCGACGAGCAGCGGTCCCAGCAAGGCGAGCGCCGCGAGCGCGAACAGGGTGAGCAGTGACCACCAGCCCATGCGGTTGCGACGGAACCGATCGAAGCGCTGCAGCGTGATGGGGTCGAGGAAGCTCATGCGGATTTGTCGAAGCGGATGCGCGGGTCGACGACGGCGACGCAGAGGTCGGAGACGATGTTGCCGATGAGCATCGCCAAGCTCGAGAGCGTGAGGAGGCCGAGGAAGACGGGGTAGTTACGATGGACGAGCGAGTCGTAACCCAGCAGGCCGAGGCCGGGGATATTGAACGTCACTTCGATGAGGAACGAACCGGTGAGGAAGAACCCGAGATTACCCCCGAAGGTCGCGGCCAAGGGGATGAGCGAATTGCGAAGCGCGTGGACGAACACGATGCGTCCGTGGCTGAGGCCCTTGGCCTTGGCGGTGCGGACGTAGTCGGCGGCAAGGTTATCGAGCAGGCCGTTGCGGGTGAAGAGCGTGAGCGCGGTGAAGGCGCCCACCATCTCGCAGGCGAGCGGTACGATGGTGTGGTGGACGCGGCCGGCCCAACTGAGGTTCGCCCAATCGAACCCTTTGGTCGGGAACCACCCGAGATGGAAGCAGAGCAGGTGAAGCATCGCGACGGCGAGGATGAATCCGGGGACGGAATAGAGGATGAAAAGAACCTGCGAGGAGCCGCGGTCGAACCATCCATCACGTTTCAGGGCCTTGGCGACGCCGAGGGGAATTGAGATCGCGTAGGCGAGGAGCAAGGACCATCCGCCGAACCAAGCCGAGATGGGCAGGCGCGCCTTGATCTCATCCCAGACGGGTTTGTCGCTGGTGGTGGAGTCGCCGAGCTCCGCTTGGAGGAGGCCGGCGAAGGCACGACGATAGACGAGCACGCGCGTCACCGTCTCGGGGTCGTCGGGCAGGGGCGCCGGTGAAGCGAACCAGTGGGCGCGAGGTTTACCGTCCGCCGTGGTCACGGCGAGGGAACTGCCGGTCTGGCCGACGTTCAGCTTGAGGGATTTGCCCGGGTTGAGGTCATCGGTGACTTCGGCCTCCGCCTTGCCGTCCTTATCCAGACGTACCGTGATCCAGTCCGCTGGGCCGGGGAGGGCGCCGAGCCAGATGGCATAGGCCTCTAGAAGTGAGCGGTCGAAACCATAGCGTCGCTTGAGGTTGTCGAGCTCCTCCGGGGAGGCGGGCCCGGATGGGCGGGCGGCGGAAGTCTGCTTGCGGTCGGCCTGCTGGCGCTCGGCGAGGGCTTGTTCGATCGGGCCACCCGGGACGAAGCGGGTGAAGCAGAACGCGACGAACGTAATGCCCACGAAAGTCAGTGGGACTAGCAGCAACCGTCTGAGGACGTAGTCGCGCATCGCGGGTCTCCATAGGGCATTCAGGGGCGGGGAGGGGTCAACCTTGAAAGGACTCGGCTTGCACCCGACGGCGGACGCCCCACTTTCTCGGGGTGCCCTTGCTTTACTCCCCCAGCTGGTTCCTGCTGATGATCCCCGTGGCGTTCGTGGCGTTCGGCCTGCTCCTGCTCACGATTTTCCTGGTGGCCTTTGCGTGGCGGGCCCCTCGCCGAGACAAGTCGATGTCGCTGGGTTATTGCGTCATGCACACCCTCTGCTGGCTGCTCCTGAGGTGTGGGTATACCATCCGTGTCCGCGGTTTGGAGAACATCCCGGCAGAAGGTGGCGTGCTTCTCATTGCGAATCACGTCGCCTATGCCGACGTGCTGGTGATGGGCGTGATGTGTCGTCGCCCGGTGCGATTCCTTTCCTGGGAAGGTTTCGAACGCCACAAGTTCCTCGGCTTCATGTGCCGCCTGATGGGGACGATTCCGGTTTCGGAGACGAAGGCAAAGGAGGCCATCATCAAGTCGGGCGAAGCCCTCGCGCGCGGCGAAGTCGTTTGTATCTTCCCTGAAGGCAGCCTCACCCGCAACGGCGGCCTGATGCAGCTGCGCAAAGGCTTCGAGCTGATCGCTCGCCGTGGTGGCGCGCCCATCGTCCCGGTCGCGATCGACGGCATGTGGGGTTCAATCCTTAGCTTCAGCGGCGGAAAATCTTTCTGGAAATTACCCAAGCATTTCCCGCGTCCGGTCGGTGTCGTCATCGGTAAGCCGTTTCCTGCCAACGAGCATGCCAAGACGCGTTCGCGCATTCTTGAACTCGCTGCGGAGGCCTTCGCCATGCGCAAATCCCTTGAAGGCCATCTTGGCCGCGAAGTCGCGGAGGGTTTGGCCAAGAGGGGTGGAGCCGTCGCTTTGGTTGACCGGACCTCGACGCGTCGCGAGTTCACGGGCGCGACGTTATTGGCCTTGGGTTGGGCCTTCGCGGGTGAACTGAAGCGCCGGACGACGTCCAGGCGTGTCGCGATCGTGCTGCCTCCGGGCGTTGCGGCGGCCGTGGCCAATCTGGGTTGCGTGTTCGCCGGCAAGGTCCCGGTGAACCTTAATTTCTCGCTCGGTCGCGAGCAGGCGCTCTCCTGCCTCCAACGGGCTGAGGTCGACCTCGTCGTCACCGCCGGCGCCTTCCGCAGCAAGCTCTCCGAGAAGTCGCCGGACTTCCCGTGGGGTGATCACGTCCTCGATGTCGCCGATTTCTTGGCGGCGCGCTCGCGTGCCGACCTCGCTTTCCGCCTCGGCCTGGTCCGCTGCCTGCCGACTTCCTTGACGTTGGCTTGCATGGGACTTCCGAAGCATGGCGGCGACGACGAAGCGGCGTTGCTCTTCACGAGCGGCAGTTCCGGCCAGCCCAAGGGCGTGCGTCTCTCGCACCGCAACATCCTGGCTAACCTGCGGCAGATCGACGACGCCGATATCCTGCCGGACGACGCGGTCCTCCTGAGTAGCCTGCCGGTCTTCCATAGTTTTGGTTTCACGATCGGTCTTTGGTATTCACTTTCCCGTTCGCCACGCCTCGTGACCTTGCCGTCGCCGTTGGATTCCGCCGCCGCCGTCAAGGCGATCAAGGAAGAGAAGGTCACCGTCGTCGTCGGCACCCCGACTTTCCTGCGCCCCTATCTTCGACGCGGCACCGCCGCCGATTTCGCGACGCTCGAGTGGGCCGTCGTCGGCGCCGAGAAGTGTCCGGCCGATCTCGTGGACGCTTTCGCCACCCAGCTCGAGACGCCGGTCTTGGAAGGCTATGGCATCACCGAGACCAGTCCCGTGCTTGCCGTCAACGTGCCCGACCGGATCGACCCCGAAGGTCCCGATGGAGTCTGGCTGGGTAACGTCCGTGGCTCCGTCGGTCGTCCGGTCATCGGCGTCGCCGTCCGTTTCCTCGACCCGGAGACCGGCGAGGTCCTGCCAAGCGGCCAGGTCGGCCTCCTGGAGATCAAGGGCGCCAACATCTTCATGGGTTATCTCGATGCCGAGCAGTCCGCCAAGGCGATGACCCCGGATGGCTGGTATCGCACAGGTGACCTCGGCCGCATGGATGATGATGGTTTCTTGCATCTGGCCGGCCGACTTTCCCGCTTTTCCAAGATCGGCGGAGAGATGGTCCCACATGGCACCGTGGAGGACGCTTTGCGCAAGGTGATGAACCTGACCGACTCCGGGGAGATCAAGGTCGCCGTCGCCAGTGCCGCTGATCCGGCCAAGGGCGAGCAACTCGTCGTGTTGCATGTCGATGATATTGACGCCGAGGTGATCCGCACGGCGCTCACGGCGGAAGGGCTCGCCAATCTGTGGATTCCCAAGGTGTTCAAGAAAGTGCCCGCCGTCCCGATTTTAGGCACGGGTAAGCTGGATTTGAACAAGTTGCGGGAGCTGGCACAGGGCTGACGCGGTTTTGGCTCGCTTGTGGCTTATGGTCGATTGTCCTAACCGACGATCATGCCTAAAAAGAAGAAGCCCGCGAAGAAGTCCGCCCAGGTGGTCAAGGCGCGCAAGCCCGCCCCCAAGCCGATCAAGAAAGCTCCGGCTAGGTCCGTAGCCGGCTCTGAGGTTTCCGCTTTTCGTGACGCCGTCCTGCGCCACTTGAAGAGCACTTTCGCCCGAGATCGCGTCACCGCGACCCGCAACGACTGGTGGATGGCCACCTGCATGGCGGCTCGCGACCAGATGCTGGAGCGCTACATCGATACGCAGGCCCAGCACGCCAGCAAGAACGTCCGCCGCGTCTACTATCTCTCCTTGGAGTACCTCATGGGCCGGGTGCTGACCAATAACCTGGTCAACCTGCAGCTGCGTGACGTCGCCACGGCGGCCTTGGCCGAACTCGGGCAGGACCTCGAAGCCGTCGCCGATGAAGAAGCCGACATGGGCCTCGGCAATGGCGGACTGGGTCGCCTCGCCGCCTGCTTCCTCGATTCCCTCGCCACGATGGACATCCCGGCCGTCGGCTACGGCATCCATTACGAGTTCGGTCTTTTCCGTCAGACCTTCGCGCAGGGCCGTCAGGTCGAAGTCGCCGACAACTGGCTGGCGAACAACAATCCTTGGCTGATCCGTCGTCCCAACTATCGCGTCAGCGTGCCGCTTTACGGCCGCGTGAAGCACAGCACCGACGACCGTGGTAATCACTGCGCTGAACTCGTCGAGACCCGTAACCTCCTCGGCATGCCTTGGGATATCCCGATCGCCGGCTTCGCGGGCAGTAGCGTCAATTTCCTCCGCCTCTGGGAATCCAAGGCCGCTTCCGAATTCGATTTCCGCGCTTTCGATCGCGGCGGTTACGTCGAGGCCGTCCATGAGCGCGATTCGAGCGAGATCGTCTCGAAGGTCCTCTATCCGAACGACAGCACCGAGAGCGGCAAGGAGCTCCGCCTCGTCCAGCAGATCTTCTTCGTGTCCTGCTCCCTGCAGGACATCTTGCGCCGTCACCGTCGCCTCAATCCCGATTTCAATTCCTTGCCGGCCAAGGCCGCCATCCAGCTCAACGACACCCACCCGGCGATCGCCGTCGCTGAGCTCATGCGCCTGCTCGTCGATGTCGAGCGACTGACCTGGGACGAAGCCTGGGCGCTCTGTACCCGGACCTTCAGCTACACCAATCACACCTTACTGCCCGAGGCGCTCGAGACCTGGTCCGTGCCGCTCTTCGAGAAGGTGCTCCCGCGCCACCTTGAGATCATCCACGAGATCAACCGCCGCCACCTCGAGGACGTCGAGAAGCGCTGGCCCGGCGATGACGCCCGCAAGACGGAGCTCTCCATCGTCCAGGAAGGCTTCCCGAAGCGTATCCGTATGGCGCATCTCGCCGTCGTCGGCTCGCACCATGTCAACGGGGTGGCCGAACTGCATACTCGCCTGATTCGCGCGAACCTGTTCCCCGGCTTCAACGAGCTTTGGAAAGGCAAGTTCGTCAACGTCACCAACGGCGTCACGCCGCGCCGCTGGGTCCGCGGTTGCAATCCTGAGCTCGGCGCCCTGTGCGACGAAGTCGCCGGCAAGGGCTGGGAGGCCGATCTCGGCCGCCTGCGCAAGCTCGACGCCTTGGCTGATCGCCCCGCGTTCCAGGACCGTTTCCTCGCCATCAAGCGCGCGAACAAGGTCCGTCTGGCCGCCCGCATCAAGGAACTCGTCGGCGTGGAAGTGTCGCCCGACGCGCTCTTCGACGTCCAGATCAAGCGCCTCCACGAGTACAAGCGCCAGCACCTCAACCTGCTGCACATCCTGCACCTGTACCGCCGGATCCTGAACGAGCCGAACGGACAATTCACGCCCCGCGTCTGCATCTTCGGGGCCAAGGCCGCCCCGGGTTACGCCCTCGCGAAGCATATCATCCATGCGATCAATCGCGTCGCCGCCGTCATCAATTCCGACGAGCGCGTCCGCGGCCTGCTCAAGGTGGTCTTCCTGCCGGATTACCGTGTTTCGCTGGCCGAGCGCATCATCCCGGCGGCCGACCTTTCCGAACAGATCTCCACCGCCGGCAAGGAGGCTTCCGGTACGGGCAATATGAAGCTCGCCCTCAACGGAGCCGTCACCATCGGCACGCTCGATGGCGCCAACGTTGAGATCGGCGAAGAAGTCGGCGACGAGAACATCTTCATCTTCGGCCTTCAGGTCGATGAGGTCGAGAAGCTCTGGGCTGACGGCTACGATCCGCACGCGGTGCTCGCCGCCGATCCAGAACTTTCAGCGCTACTCGATTGGCTGCGCTCCGACACCTTCACCCCGGAGCAAGCCGGGGCTCTTTCGCCCGTCGTCGATTCGCTCCTGGAGGGCGGGGATCCCTACCTCGTGCTGGCTGACTTCCGTAGTTACGTGGAAGCCCAGGCCAGGGCCGAGAAGGCCTTCCTGGACCGCCGGCGTTGGGCGGCCATGGCCATCCGGAACGTCGCCCGCTGCGCCAAGTTCTCGTCCGATCGCTCGATCGGGGACTACGCCAAGCTCATCTGGAAGACCAAACCCCACCCAATTCCCCGCTAACAAGGGGTTGAGGTTGGTCGCCGAGGTCCCCAAGATGGGTGGCCTTGCGACCCCGCGTCTCCATCCCCGTCCTGCTGGCCGTGTCGGCTTTGACACTGTCGGCTGCCGAGCGTCCGCCCGGCGCGATAAAGGCTGGCGTGGTCATCACCGCCGAAGGGGGTGTCGAAGGAACTCAGGTGTATCGCTACGATGCCGACGGTCGTCCGATGGAGGGCACTCCGGCCAAGTCTCGCGTGATTACAGGACCTCGTCCAGCTGGCTCCGCTCCTGCTGCCGCTGCCGTTTCTCCTGCAGCTAAATCCGCGCCTGCGCCCGCACCGAAGCAGTCGATCAAGACCGCCGATGGTCGTACGGTTCCGTTTTCCGTTGAAGGGAAGGGCATCGGCAAAGGCGTCGACGACGCCGTCGACTTTAACGCTGGCCTGAAGAAGACATCTAAGTCCAGTGGACTCATGGAGCAGCGCTTCGACACGGCCATGTCTTCCATCGGCAAGGATCAGGTCTACTCCCGGAACAATCTCATCACCCTCGACACCTGGCACGGCCGCTATGACACCATCGGCCGCAAGAAGTCCGACATCGAACTCACCGACACGCTTGGCGCACCAGTCCGTCCGAAGGACACCGTCGAAGTGAAGTCCGTCGATCGCATCAAGTCTTCCGTCAGCGGTACGAAGGCTGAGGTCAAGGATTGGGAAGAACGCATGGGCATCGAGACCAACGCCAGATTCACCGGCGTGAAATCTAACTGGCAGGGCCGGCTCAATCCCGACCCGAAGACGGTCGACCAGCTTTCGATGCAGGACATCAACCGCTACCAGTTCCGCCGGAATCGCTCCAGCGACCCTGGTCTGCCGGTGGTCAAGCCGGGGTCGGATGATGTGCAATCTAAGGGCATTAAGAAGTAATTGCTCGAAAATGGAGCGGCCTTGCCGTTTTTTTACCTCGCAGGTTCTTCGAGGTGATTTACTCCTAGACCCTTAACTTCATGAGCGACGCTCAGCCCAGACCCGCCTCGAGCGGCATCAGCGACCTCGAGGTCAAGGATGGCCAGATCATCTTTGATTCCGTCTGGTCAAGTCTGGAGCGGGAGATCGGTCGCGAGAAGCTGGCTTTCCCGCGTGAGATTTTCTGGCTCAACGGCGCCCCGGGCGCCGGTAAGGGTACGAACACCGCGTTCATCCTCCAGTATCGCGACTACGCCGCCGACCCGATCGTGGTCAGCGACCTGCTTTCGAGCCCAGAAGCCAAGAAGCGCATCGATGCCGGCATGCTCGTCGGCGATCGCGAAGTGGTGGAGATCCTCTTCCGCAAACTCCTCGCCCCCGAGTATGTCAGCGGAGCGATCGTCGACGGCTTCCCGCGTTCGATGGTGCAGGTGGAATGTCTCAAGCACCTGTTCACCAAGCTCAATGACCTCCGCACGGAGTTCCGTGGTTCGACCGGCGTCCGTTTCCCGAAACCCCATTTCCATATCCTGGTCCTGTTCGTCGACGAGAACGAGTCCGTCCGTCGTCAGCTGAAGCGCGGCCAGGAGGCCATCGCCCAGAACGAGAAGGCCGCCCGCGACGGCGGTCCGCTCGCCGAGGTCCGCAAGACCGATCTCACGGCCGACGCCGCCCGCAACCGTTACCGCGTCTTCAAAGAGCGCACCTACGAGCCGCTGCAGTCGCTGCGGGACATCTTCCACTACCATTTCATCAACGCGCAGGGTTCGCTCGCCGAAGTCCAGGCCCGTATCATCAAGGAACTTCAATACCAGAGCTCCCTTGAGCTGTCGGAGGACACGTATGACCTTATCTCGCCGATCCCGCTGGCCTCGCAGATCGTCCAGCATGCCCGTCAGGATCTTGTCCGCCGTCTCGACGACTACGCCGAGCGTAACGCCGAGTGCTTCCGTCTGGTCATCGAGCTGATTCAGGACAAGTTCCTGCCGATCATCAAGGCCCACGCCATCTCCGGCCAGGCGCACGTCAACATCGAGACCACCGTCTTCGACGACCCGCTGGCCATCTCGATGTTCATCGACATCTTCTCCGAGCGCGGCTTCCACGCCGTGGTCGACCAGCACCGCATCGAGATCCCCGAGACCATCGTCGCCGGCACCGGCAAGGTGATCACGCGCGTCAAGAAGGTCTGGCGCGTGTCGATCCGCTTCGAAGGTTCTGAGATCCGCCGCGGCGGCGCCTGAGCCTATTTCGTCAACGCCGTCAGGTTGCCTTGCACAAGGTTGCCTGAGCAGCCTTGTTCGCTGATGCCGGGCGCGGCGCCTGGGCGATCCTTACGGGCGTCCCGGACGAGGTTGCCGGACACGATGCTATCGGCGACGTCCCGCAGCGCGATGCCTTCACCATCGGAGTCGAGGATGCTGTTATCCTGCACGCGGAGGCGCTTACCGCCTTCGAAGCGCACCGCGGCGGGATGGCGACGGACACCGCTCACGATATTGCCCGTGAAGGCGGAGTCGTCGGTGCGCCGGAACACGACGCCGTTCTGTTCGGCGAGGTTGAAGCCATTGACAAGATAGCGCGGGTTACGGTCGAAGTTATTGCCGGTGACGACGACGTTCATGCTGTCCTCCACAAGGAGGTCGTGTTCGAAGCCTTCCCAAAAGGTGTTAGCTGAGATCGTGACGCCGCGGACCTGGCGCAGCTCGATGTTGACCATCACGTCGCTGAAGACGTTGCCGATGATGGTGACGTGGCCTTCGCGGGTGGTCGCGCGCCCTTCACGGCGGAGCAGGGAAGGGTCCGTGCCAGCACCGAGGATCCGGATGTTCGCGGCGCCAGGGGCCTTGTGGGTGTGCTGGATGGTGCAGCCGGTGACGGCGACCTCCGCAATCGAGCCGCCGGTGGAGTCGAGTAAGATGTTAGCCGAAGGCGCGCCCTTCTCGTCATGGTTGGCCTCGATGTCGCAGGTCCCGATGTGCAGATTACGGACTTCGCCGCCGATGACGACGATGCCTCCGCCGAGATTATAACTGATATGACAGCCGAGGACGTTGGTCTGGTGCAGGTTGACGCGATCGAGGAATAAGCCGACACCTCGGTTGCGGTAGAGATGGCATTCCGTGACGATGACGTTGCGATTGCGCTCGGTGAGGTGGATCCCGTGACGACACTCGCGGATGGTCAGGCGCGAGAGGGTCAGCTGCATGGTGCCGGTGGCTTCGATGCCGTCGGCCTCGGCGTGCGCCCCGAGGATTTCGAGGCCTTGCACGACGGGCGTGCGCTGAGCCCAGGTTGCGGGCTTGACGGATTTCGGGTCAGCGGTGCCGCCGTGAGTGCCGATGATTTTCAAGGCTGGTCCGGGCCCTGCCATAATCAGTGTGGCGGTTCCGTCGGAGGAGATGCTGGAGGTGCCTAGCTTGGCGAGCTCGACCGTGACCGTCTTGGTCAGGCGGTAGCGTCCTTTGGGGAGTTGGACGCTCCCACCGGCGTCGACGAGTTTCTGGAGGGCGGCGGTGTCGTCCGCCTGGCCGTCGCCGACGAGCGTCTGGGCGGAGAGGACCGTCGTGAAGGCCAGCAGGGTGAGCAGAGGACGCATGGGCTTACTTGGCAGCCTTCAGGAAGCCTTCGGCGCCCATCCATTCGCCGGCGGTCTTGGTCCAGCCGTCGACCGGGAACTTCGTCTGGCGCGTGCCGAAGCCGTGGCCGCCCTTGGAGTAGATGTGAATCTCCGCCGGGAGATTCTGCCGCTTGTATTCGATATAGAGCTTCGCGGCCTCGAGCGGGTTGGCGCCGTCGTTATGGGCGACTACGAAGAAGCAGGGCGGGGCGTCGGCGGGAACGGAGAAGCCTTCGCGGAACTTGGTCTTATCTTCCTTCTCGAGGAAGCCGCCACCGTAGACGAAAATCGTGAAGTCCGGGCCGCGCGGGTCGTCGACGCCCTTCTTCTGTTCGTAGGTGCGAGGCGTGCGGTCCCATGAGGCATGGCCGACGAGGTTGGCGCCGGCGGAGAAGCCGATCACGCCGACACGCTTTGGGTCGATGTTCCATTCCTTGGCGTGGGCGCGGACGAGGCCGAGCGATCGCTGCAGGTCTTGCACGGGAAATGCATGCGGTAAAGTCTCGTCGGCCGTCGGGGTGCGGTAGCGTAAGAGGATGCCCGTGACGCCGATGCTATTGAGCCATTCGCAGACGCCGGTCCCTTCGTTCTTGGTCGAGAGGAACCAGTAACCGCCGCCCGGGCAGACGATGACCGCGGCGCCGTTCGGATTGGCGGCCGGGTAGACCGTGATCGAAGGCTCGTTGATGAAGGTCTCGCGGCCCGGCTGGTTACCTTTTGGACCGATGCGTTCGAGGACCGTCTTGGACGGCGCGACGCGCTTGCCCGGGACGCCTTCAGACCAGAGGGGCAAAACGGTTTCGGCGGCGCCGGCGGAAGTCGCCAAGGCCAAGAAGAAGAGCGTGAGGAAGCGCATCGGGGTAAGGCTAGGACAGCACACCGCGGCGGATGTGCCAAACAAAGAAGCGGCCGAGGGGCCGCTTCTTAAGACTGATATGGCGAGACGCCTTA
>CALEEU010000338.1 GCA_937875975.1 uncultured Opitutia bacterium
GAACCCAAGCCCCGGGTCATCCGGATGGTTCCCGAGCATATGGCTGCTTACCACGCTGGTAAAAGTGCTTGGGGTAAGCTCAACGGCCTCAACCAGCATTCCATCGGGATCGAAATCATTAACTATGACGGCAACGTCTACCCGTACTCCGAGGCCCAGTCAGATATCATCTTTGCGCTCTGCGAAGAGATCATCCGTCGTCATGATATTAAGCCGTGGAATGTAATCGGACATTCCGACGTCTCTGTGGGGCGCAAAGTAGATCCGGGGTCCAAGTTCCCCTGGGCTAAGTTGGCCTCGCTCGGTATCGGCGCTTGGCCACTGCCCAATGAAGTAGCCGATAATCTAAAATCGAAACGCAACCTTTCACCCTCTCATATGCGCGGATTGCTGTCAGCCTATGGCTACTTCCTGGAGCCTGGTGAGGCTGGACTTAAGCTGGGTGTCGAAGCTTTCCAGCGTCACTTTCGTCCCGCCAAGGTGGATGGTCTTATTGATACTGAGACCGTCGCGATTCTCGAAGCCCTGCTCCGCCGCTATCAGTCGAAGGCCTACCGCGAAGCCCGCTTTACGCCTTGAGCTGAACTCCGAAGAACCGCAGCACCTTGTTGGCGTAACCGCGCAGCAGGTCACGCTCGGGGTAGCCAAGTTTGTCCAGGTAGATGGCGTAGAAGGTCATGCCTGCAATCCCTGCCACGCTCATGGAGACGATGAGATTGAGCTTCTCGTGCAGATGTCCGGTAAGGACGTTGTGCAGGAAGGTGTAACCCTGGAATGAGATGATTGCGAGGATGACGGACCCGATGACCACCTGGATGGCTGGCTTGAGAAGGCTCTCGGTCAGGAACTCTGGCGCATGCTTCTTGAGGTAATGACGAAGTACCAGGTACTGCCAGATGGTCGAGATGGCGTTGGCCAAGGCGAGACCTTCGACGCCCTTACCCATCCAGACAGCGATGAGCGAGCCCACGACGTTCACGACCAGCGCGTGGATGGCGGCGATGAACGTGACCTTGGTCTGGCCGGCGACGTTGAGCGCCCGCGTGACGATCGAAATCATCGCATAGAACGGCATGGCGATCGCGAACAGGACCAAGAGGTTGCTAGTCTCTAGGCAATTGCCTGCGTTAAATTTCCCGTATTGGAACAGGAGCTGCACGATGGGTACAGCCAAGGCTGCGAGACCAAAAGCGGCCCCGACGTTGATTGCTAGGACGAGGCGCATGCCTCGCCCATAGTTGCGTGCCAGCGCTGGGACGTCGCGGCTGGCGAAGGCGGTGGCGAGGGCCGGAAAGATGACGACGGCGATCGAAGCCGAGAATAAGCCGATGGGCAGTTCGACGATACGGTTGGCGATATAGTAATACATCAGGCCGGCGTCGCTGACGTTGTAAGCCATGGCGCGCGAGATGAGGACGTTGACCTGCTGGACCCCCGCTCCGAGAGCGGCCGGAAGGAACGCGATGCTCAGGGTCTTCCAGGCGGCTTCGTCGACATGGATCAGCCCCGGGCGCCAGCCTTCTTGGCGCAGACCCCAGAGCGGGATCAGCAGCTGGAAGCAGCCTCCGACCAAGGCGCCGAGGCAGAGCCAGAAGGCCTTGTCCTGGTCGCTCGAGGAGAAGTTTTCACCGAAGACGCCCAAGGCGACGATCATGCAGAGGTTCAGCACCCCCGAGGCGATCTCGGCGAGGCCGAAGCGACCAGAGAGATTCACCGCCGAAGTGAACAAGGCCGCGACACAGATAAGCGGCATGTACGGCATGCAGAGCGCGGTGAGCCCGGCTGCCTCGATCTTGCCGGCTGAGGCGAAATCGAAAGCCAACGCAGCGCCCATGCCGATGAGCGTCAGGCCGACCATCCAAGGCAGAACCTTACGTAGAACGAAGTTAAGGAAGCCGAACGAAGCCAGCTTGCCGTCCTTGAAAGATTTATCCGCAAGCACGGGCACGATGGCGGCGGTCAGCGCGCCTTCGCCGAGCAGGCGGCGGAAGAGATTCGGAATCAGGAACGCGATGACGAAGGCCGAGCCGATGGCGGAGGCGCCGAAGACCGCGGCGGTCAGTTGATCGCGGAACAGGCCGAGGACACGCGAGACCATCGTCCAGGAGGCGGTCTTCGCCATGGCCTGGTACTGGCGCGTCTGCTCGG
>CALEEU010000339.1 GCA_937875975.1 uncultured Opitutia bacterium
ATTCTTCGCCGAACATCGCCCAGCGCTTGCCGACGGTGGTGGGCTGCGCGGCGACATTGTGCGTGCGGGCGGCGATGAGGACATCGCGGTCGAGCTGCGCGCGACGGGCGAGCGCGGCGAGTGCGGCCACGCCCTTGGCGCGGACGAGCTGGAGCGAACGGAAGACCTGGAGCTGTTCGACGGATTCGGTGAGGTCGCGACTGGTGAGGCCCTTGTGGACATGCTGATGACCAGCGAGGGCGCAGAACTCGTCGATGCGCGCCTTGACGTCGTGACGGGTCTCTTCCTCGCGCTTACGGATGGATTCAAAATCGACCTGCTCCTTGACCTTCTCGTAGGCGGCAAGCGCCGCGGCGGGGATATCGAGGCCGAGGTCGCGCTGGGCCTTCATGACGGCGATCCAATATTCGCGCTCAAGGACCACGCGGCCGCGGGTGGACCAGACGGCCTTCATCGCCGGGGAGGCGTAGCGATCGGCGAGGACATTAGGGACGTTGTCGGATTCCATCGGTTTGAAAGGGATTTATATCAGGCGGAACGCTTCACGGCAAGCGCTCGGAGGAACATCGCGCGGACGGAGGACTCGTCCTCACCGCGATTGGAGGCGTCGAAACAGTCGGCACAGGCAAGCTGGAGGTCGACGAGTTCAGCCAGGGTGAAGCGGGCCGCGGCCGGGGCGACCTTGTTGCTCACGTACCAGGCGTTCTGGGAGAAGAGGTTGGCGGAGGACTTTGCGGCGGACCCGAAGGTCGGTCCATGGCGGCCGCTGGCGGCCTCAAACTGGCCCTTAGGCAGGCCGGCGTCGCTGACACGGAAATCGCCAGAGTCGGCGAGGCAGCGAATCTGAATGAGGAGTCGCAGGCGGTTCTGCAGAACGATGAGGAGCGGACGGCTGGAGTCCTCGTTGAAGAAATATCGGTCGAGCGACTCCATGCCCCACTTTAAGTCGCGGGCGGCAAGCGCCTCAATGGGCTCGAAGAATTCGCCTTCGCCGAAAGTCGGCACAATCAGGTGGACGTCGGCTTCCTTGATAGTGCCGCCGGCCCCGACGTACGTCGCAAGCTTCTCGCATTCGCCGAGCACGAGGCGTGTCGACTGCCCGACGCGACCGACGAGAACCTCGGGGACGCCGCGTTCGAACTTCACGCCCAGGGTCTTGAAACGCTCGACCGCCAGCGCGACCTGGGCGTCGGCCTGCGCATCGCCCTTGTCGAACGGGCTCTTGGACGGTGAAGCATGCAGGATGAAATCGGTCGCCTCTGACTTGAGGTTGGCCAGGTCCTTGCGACGGCCGTCGTAAGGCGTGGCGGAGATGATGATCGAGACGGCGGGATCGGACTCCACGACGACCTTCAGCATGTTCGCGAGGCTCTCCTTCACTTCCTCGGACTTGGCTTGGATGGAATCGGAGACGAGGTTGAGGTTGCGGAGCCAGATGACGCGCTTGCTCCCGAACATCGAAAGGGTCTTCACCGATTCGGTGAACTGCACCTCGAGCACCCGGGCGTCGTCGACGCGGATGATCTGGCCCGTGATGACCTCGGCCTCGGCGTCCGCGCCAGCGGCCTTCTTGGCCTTCTCGAAACAGGCGCGCCCGTCCTGATCGACGAGGAATTCGTCCTTTCCTGCGATGATGGCGAGATAGCCGGGCACGCGCCTAATCTTCCGCCCTGCCCCCTCGTGGCAATCCTTTGTCATTCGCAGGCCGGCGGCCTGGGCATCTTCCGGCCCTCAGGTCCTCCTGCCCTCTGGTCCTCGTGCCTGCCGTCACGCCCCGTGGATCAGGTCTTCGACGCGGTACTTGTTGAGTTTGCGGCGCATGAAGTCCAAGGCGGTGTTCACGGCGCGCTGCTTGACCTGACGGCGGTCACCGGGGAGGGCGACACGACGGGACCAGACTCCGGTCGGAGAGGCGTAGCCAAGGTAGACGGTGCCGACCGGGTCGGCATCGGTACCGCCACCGGGTCCGGCATAGCCGGTCACGGAGATGGCGTAATCGGAACCGAATTTCTCGACGGCGCAGGTGGCCATGGCGGCCGCGCATTCCGCGGAGACGGCGCCGTGCTGGGCGATCAGGCACTCGGGGATGCCGAGCAGGTTGACCTTGGCGTCGTTGGCGTAACAGACCGCTGAACCGGCGAAGACCTTGGAGGCGCCGGGTACGTCGGTGAAGGAGTTGGCCAGGAGCCCGCCGGTGCAGGACTCGGCGAGGGCCACGGTCCGCTCCATGCTGCGCAGCTGCTCGACGACGAGCGAGGCGAGGCAGGCGTGGCCGGTGCAGACGAAGTCATGGCCGACGGCGTCACGCACCTGGCGGGCGACCTCGCAAAGGTCTTCGGCGCTGAAGCCGCTACCGGCGGAAGAAATGCGCGCGTCAACCACGCCGGTGTGCGTGCCGAACGAAAGCACCATGCCCGGCTTAAGGAAAGGACGGACGATCGATTCTAACGGCACGGCGCCGATCCCGAAGGTGCGGACCTGCACGTAGGCTTCGCCCTGACAGGCGCAACCAACCTCACGGAGACGAGGCACGACTTCCTCTTCGAACATCGGACGGAGTTCGAGCGTCGGACCAGGCAGCATCACGAGCGCCTTGCCGTCGCGATGATAGAAGACGCCAGGGGCGGTGCCGCGCGGATTGGGCAAGGCTTCGGCGCCGGCCGGGACGAAGCACTGGCTGAGATCCGCTTCAGAAAGTTTACGGCCAATCAGCTTAAAGCGCTCACGCAAAGCCTTCTCGGCGGACGGAGCATGCTCGAGCTTGAGCCCGAGCGCGGAGGCGATGGCGGCGCGGGTATAGTCGTCGGAGGTCGGACCAATGCCGCCGGTGGTGATAATGAGATCATAGGCACCCCAGGCTTCGCCGACCTCGCGGGCGATCTCCTTGGCATTATCGCGGACGACGATCGAGCGAGTAATGGGCAGACCGCGGCGGGCCAGATGCTCGCCCAGCCAGAGGAGGTGACCATTCTCGCGGATGCCATCCAACAGCTCGTCGCCCACGTTGATGACGAGGACCTGACGGGGTTTACTGTTGCAGGAAAGCATTTGCGGAAACGGGGGGTCTGAGCAGGATTAACGAACCAGGCCCAAAATGCAAACCGACCGGGAAGAACTTTCGCCCAAGGCCAAGGCCAGGCGGGCCCCCCATACCCCGGGCGTCTATCTGATGAAGGACGCCGCGGGGCTGGTCGTCTATGTCGGCAAGGCCAAGGACCTGAAGAAGCGCCTAGCCTCCTATTTCGTGCCCCGCCAGCGGATGACCCCGAAAGTGGCCGCAATGATGGATACGGTGGCCGATATGGAATGGCACGAGGTCCGGTCCGAGACCGAGGCCCTCCTTCTAGAAGGGAAGCTGATCAAACGCTGGCGCCCCCGCTGGAACATCCTCTTCCGCGACGACAAGCAGTTCCCCCAGGTCCGGGTCGACCTCGCGGACGCCCTCCCGAAGTTCCGCATCGTCCGCGCCCGCACGACCGACGCCTGCCGCTACTTCGGCCCTTTTCCTCACCAACAGGCCGTCCGCCGCACACTCAACGAGATGCGTAAGAAGTTCGGCATCCTCCTCGCCGACAGCACGCCGACCGCGCTGCCCGACGGGACGTGGAAACTCTACGACGACGCCCGCTCCGAGATCCAGAAGCACGCCAACGTGGTGACGGCCGAGGAATACGCCGCCCGCGTGACTGAGGCCTGCGCCTTCCTCGAAGGCAAGGTCGAGAGCTGGGGCGAACAGGTCGAAGCCGACATGCGCAAGGCCGCCGCCGACCGTGACTATGAAAAAGCCGCGAGCCTGCGCGACCTGCTCGACGCGTTGAAGCGCACGACGGAGAAATCCCGCCGCTTCCTCCGCGAGAACCCCCTGCCCCGCCGCGACGAAGCCAGCGCCCTGACCTCACTCGCCGCCGCGCTCGGCCTCGAACGTCCGCCCGCCACGGCGGAGTGCTTCGACATCTCGCACATCTCGGGCACGCTCGCCGTGGCGTCGATGGTGCGCTTCGTCGACGGCCAGGCAGACAAGTCCGGCTACCGTCGCTTCAAGATCAAGTCCTTCGAAGGCAATGATGACTTCCGCTCGATGCAGGAGGTAGTCGGCCGTCGCTATACCCGCTTGCACGAAGAACACCGCGCCTTCCCCGAGCTCGTGATCATCGACGGCGGCCTCGGCCAGGTCGGCGCCGCGCTCGCGGCCTTCAAGGAACACGACCTCGTCCCGCCTCCGCTGATCGGCCTCGCCAAGCGAGAAGAGACGATTGTCTTCCCCGACGGCCGCGAACTGAAGCTCCCGCGGCACGATGTCGGGCTCGCGCTGCTCATGCGTATCCGCGATGAGGCGCACCGCTTCGCCAACGACTTCAACGCCGAACTCCGCAGCCGCAAGCTGCGCGAGTCGCTGCTCGACGAGATGCCCGGCCTAGGGCCGAAGCGCAAAGACGCCCTGCTCGCACACTTCGGGAGTATCCAGAAACTGCGCAAGGCCACCGCCGCGGAAATCGCGGAAGTCGCCGGCCTCAGCGACAAACTCGCCGGCGAAGTGAAGGCTTA
>CALEEU010000340.1 GCA_937875975.1 uncultured Opitutia bacterium
CCGAGCACTCCTACGAGCGTAAGCTGGGGTATGAATCACTCGTGCTGAAGTTCCGCCCGCGAGCCTGAACGGGGTTGCCAGCCGTCGGAGGCTTAATTAGCCGTTCTTCACCCCAACCTTCGCCTTGTGGCGGGGTTCCAAACACGCACCCACCATGTTCGCTTTCAGCCTGACCATCTTCTGGGGCGCCTGCCTGCTCTTCCTCGTCCAGCCGCTGATCGCGCGCTTCATCCTGCCTTGGTTCGGCGGCGGACCGGCCGTCTGGACGACCTGCATGCTCTTCTTCCAGCTGCTCCTCCTGGGCGGCTACGCTTACGCGCACTTCAGCATCAGCCGGCTGACGCCGCGCCGACAGGTCATCACCCACCTCTGCCTGCTGGCGCTCGCCGTGGCGCTGCTGCCGATCACGCCAGGCGACCAATGGAAGCCCTCCGACGGCTCTGACGCCGCTGGACACATCCTGCTGCTACTCCTGGTCTGCCTCGGCCTACCCTACCTCGTGCTCTCGGCTACCGGGCCGCTCCTGCAGGCCTGGTTCAGCAAGGCCAACCCCGGCGTCTCCCCTTATCGCCTCTACGCCCTCTCGAACATCGGCTCCCTCCTCGCGTTGCTGGTCTACCCGTTCGTGCTCGAACCGCAGCTCGCCCGTCAGACTCAGGCTAACTGGTGGTCCATCGGACTCGCCCTCTACGCCGGCCTTGCCGCTTGGTGTGGCCATAAAGTCTGGAAGAGCGCGGGAGCCGACACGAAGGCGTCCGTCGCGGACGATGCCGAAGAAGCCCCGTCGGCAAGCCGTAGGCTGCTCTGGTTCGCCCTGCCTGCGTGTGGCGTGATGCTGCTCCTCGCGATCACCAATAAGCTCTGCCAGGACATCGCCGTCGTACCCTTCCTCTGGGTTCTGCCGCTCAGCCTTTACCTACTTTCCTTCATCATCAGTTTCGACAGCCCACGTTGGTATCACCGCGGCTTCTGGCTGCCCCTGCTGGCCGGACTACTCGGCATGGTGCTGCACAACCTCACCCAGGCGGAATCGCATCCGAACATCACCCCGCTCGCGACGCTCTACCTCGGCACGATGTTCGTCGCGTGCATGGTCTGCCACGGCGAGGTCTTCCGCCTGCGCCCGGGGGCCAGCCGCCTGACCGGCTATTACCTTTCCATCTCCGCCGGCGGCGCGGCGGGCGGCCTCTTCGTCGCCCTCGTCGCCCCGTTCATCTTCCTGGATTACTTCGAGCTCCACCTCGCGTTGTTCCTCGCCGCGGCGCTCGTGCTCGGCGTCCTCCGCCAAGACGCCACGTGCTTCCTGCAGAAGGGCCGCGGTCGCTGGGGCTGGGCCGTCCTGCTCCTGCTCTTCCCAGTCTTCGGTTACGGCCTGTACGACGTCGCCGCGACGTCCCTGCGGGGCGCCCTTTCGGTCACCCGCGGTTTCTACGGCGTCCTCAAGGTCATCGACAACGACGCAGGCAACCCCGACCTGCACCACCTGACGCTGCAGCACGGCGCCACGATCCACGGCCTGCAATACGTCGACCCTGAGAAACGCACCGACCCCAGCAGCTACTATACCTCGACCAGCGGGGTCGGGCGCCTGCTCCGCACCCACAAGCCGGAGGGCGGACGCCGCGTCGGCGCCGTCGGCCTCGGCTCCGGCACCCTCGCCGCGTGGGGCCGCCCGGGCGACACGTTCCGCTTCTACGAGATCAATGACGATGTGGCCCGGCTTGCGACGACCACGTTCACCTACCTCAAGGACTCCAAGGCGAAGACCGAACTGGTGATGGGTGACGCCCGCCTCTCGATGGAGCGGGAGCCCGACCAGCGCTACGACGTCATCATCCTCGACGCCTTCAGCAGCGACGCCATCCCGGTGCACCTGCTCACGCTGGAGGCCTTCGCGACCTACCAGCGCCACCTCAAGCCTGACGGTGCCATCGTGATCCACGTCTCGAACCGCTACCTCGACCTCCACCCCGTGGTCTACCGCATCGCCGAGAAGATTGGCTTCCCAGCCATTACCATCGACGACAACGATACGGCCTACGAGGACGCTGGCTTCTATGGCTCGGACTGGATCATCATGACGCGAAACCAAGCCTTACTGAAGCAGCCGCTCCTGCTCGACGTGACCAGCGCCCCGGTTGAATTCTCGGCCCGCGTCCTCCCCTGGACTGACGAACGGAGCGATTTACTCCGCATCATGGTCTCCGAGGAAGGCAGCTTCCTCCGCTGGTTGCAGGGACTCTGAGTCGGTTGAAGATGGACGATGAGGGATGAATGAAGGACATTGCCCGAAAGCCTTCGTCGGCCTATCCCTACCCCTCCATGAGCCCCGCCCGTCTCACTCTTGCCCTGCTCCTAGGTGCGCTGAGCTCCCTCGCGGCCGAGCCGGTAAAAAAACCTGCGCCGCGCGAAGGCCGTAAGACGAAGTCCTACGCGCCGCAGCCCTGGGGCACTTGGGTCGAAGCCGACTTCCCGTTCTTCTCCTCGATCCTCGACGCCCGTCGCGAAGGAACCGGCAAGGACAACCTCACGCCCCGCGGGCTGATCATCAAACTCCCGCACGATACCTGGGCCTGCTTCGACACCGACCTGCTCCGTGTCTCTGCGGTCTGGCGCGGCAAGGGCGTCAGCGATAAGGCCCTCGCGCCCGGCTCTTACCATGATCCGGGCCGCAAGACGCTCGGCGGCCAGTTCCCCGCGCCTCAGCCCGAAGGCAAGCTCTGGCTCGGCCACGCCGTCATCCCCGGTTGGCAGCTCGGCGCCACGGTCGACCGCACCGACCCGCGCTCTCCCGCCCCTTCGCCCACGGAAGTCGGCCGCGGTCCTATCCCGACGTCGCTCGGGCGATTCCAATCCGTCGAACTCGTCGGCCAGGACGTCGTCCTGACCTATCGCGTCGCCGACGCCACCGTCCGCGAACTCTGGAAAGCCAGCGAGCGCGCCGGCCACGTCGTCATCGAACGCCACCTCGCCGTCACGGCCCACGCCCAAGACCTCCTGCTCATCGTCGGCACGCGCCGCCAAGGCCCTTCGCAGGAACTCGAGACCGGCGTCGCCGTCACCGGCCCGGCTGAACTCGCCTCCGACGATGATTTCTTCGTGGTGAAGGTGCCGGCCAACACCGCGCCCGCCGCCCTCTGCGTCACGCTCTGCGACGAGCACGCCGCGCCCCCGGTGTCCGCGCGGCCCATCCCGACCGGTCCCTCGGCCCGTCGCTGGCAAGCCGAGGTGAAGACCAAAGTTGACGTGACCGGAAGCACCGAAACCTACGCCATCGATCATGTCGCCCTGCCGGTCGATAATCCCTGGAAACGCGCTGTCCGCACGGGCGACATCCAGTTCCGCAAGGACGGCACCGCGGTCGTCGTCACGCTCGACGGCGACGTCTGGCTGGCCCGCGGCCTGAAGGTCGGCGGGACCGACGTCACCTGGCGCCGCTTCGCCTCCGGCCTGCATGAGCCGATGACCTGCGCCGTGCGCGACGACGAGATCTTCGTCTTCGACCGCAACGGCGTCTGGCGCCTGCGCGATACGGACGGCGACGGCGAGGCCGACGTCCATGACCTCTTCTCCAACGCCTTCGCGCAGACGGCCGACATGCGCGAGTTCCCCAGCACCCTCCGCCTCGGACCCAAAGGCGAATTCGTGATCGCCAAGGGTGGCCAGGAAGCGACGACCATCGGCAAGCACAACGGCAGCGTCCTGCGTCTCTCCGCCGACGGCCGCACCGCCACCCGCCTCGGCTATGGCCTCCGCCAGCCGAATATCTCCGTCCATCCACGCACCGGTCTCGTCGTCTCAAGCGACCAACAAGGCCAGTACATCCCGAGCACGCCCTTGCACATCATCGAGGGCGATCAGTTCTACGGCTTCCTCAGCGATAAACTCCCGAAAGAAAGCTACCCGGCGCCGATCGCCACCCCGCTCACCTGGATCCCGCATGCGGTCAACGCCTCCGCCCTCTCGCAGGTCTGGCTGGTCGACGCGCAGATGGGGCCGCTCAACGACCAGATGGTCCAGATCTGTTTCAACCAGCCGGACCTCCTGCGCGTGCTCTGGAACCACCGTGGCGCCAAGCCCCAGGCCAGCGTCGTCAGCGTCGCCAAAGGCTTCGCCACCCCGCCGCTCAACGGCTCCGTCAATCCCGTCGACGGCCAGCTGTATGTCGCCGGCTTCCAGATCGCCGGCTGGGGCAATACCCTCGATACCCTCTCGGGCATCGAACGCGTCCGCTACACCGGCGCCCCTTCGTTGACGCCCCGCGAGATCATCCCGACCGACCGCGGCATCCTGCTGCGCTTCGACGTCGCCCTCGATCCGGCCAAGGCCGCCAACCCCGAGAGCTACTCTCTCGCGACTTGGCGCTACAAACGAGCCCCTTCCTATGGCTCGGCCCAATACAAAGCCGACGGCAAGACCGGCAACGACTGGCTGACCGCCAGCAGCGCCTACGTGAGCCTGGACGGCAAGAGCGTCTTCATCGGCGTCCCGGGCCTTAAGCCGGTCGAGCAGCTCCGCCTCGGCTGGGACCTCAAGTCGTCCGGCGGCGCCGAGATGCGTGCGAACGCCTACACGACCCCTTACGAGCTCACGAAATTCGACCCCGTCACCGAAGGCTTCGGGCCGATCGAAGTCGACCTCACCCCACGCGCCGCGATCGCGAAGAAAGCCGAAGTCATCTCCGCCCAGGAGGGCCAGCGCCTCGCCACCATGTTCGGCTGCGTCGCCTGCCACTCCGTCACGGATACGACGATGTCCAACGTTGGACCCAAGTGGAAGGGCTTGTTCGGCTCGAAACGCGACTATGTGACCGAGAATGGCAAGAAGGGTTCGACGCTCGTCGACGCGGCTTACCTGCGCGAGTCGATCCTCGAACCCAACGCCAAGCGCCACGCCTCGTTCCTTAAGTCCGAGTTCGCCATGCCCAGTTTCGCCGGCGTGCTCACCGACGCCCAAGTCGACTCGCTGGTGCTCTATATCCGGACGTTAAAGTGACCCATCGGCCGGTTTTATCGCAACTCCTGCCCTTGGGAGTTGTTAGATAAGCATGCCCACCCCGCGCTCCACCCTGCTCGCCCTGCTCTGCCTGGCCGCCTGCCAGGTCCTCACCGCAGCCGATCTGAAACTGCCAGCCCTCTTCTCGGACCATATGGTCCTCCAGCGCGACAAGGCCGTGGCGGTCTGGGGCTGGGCCGACGCCGACGAGGAGATCACCGTCGAATTCGCCGGCCAAAAGAAGTCCGCCAAAGCCGATGCATCCGGCAAGTGGTCGCTCCGCCTCGACCCGCTCACGGCCAGCGCGGACAGCCGCAAGCTCATCGCCACGGGTAAGGACGGACGGAAGGCGGAGGTCTCCGACGTGCTGGTCGGCGACGTCTGGCTCGGCTCGGGTCAGTCGAACATGGCGATGACGGTCAATCGCGCGAAGGACTTCGAGAAAGAGAAGGCCGCCGCGACCTTCCCGCTGATCCGTCACTTCAAGGAAGAGTCCGCGGGTGCCGCCACGGCGCAGACGCAATCAAAGGGCAAGTGGCTCGCTTGCACGCCCGACAACGTCGGCGCCTTCAGCGCGACACTCTACTTCTTCGGCCGTGAGATCCACCGGGAGGTCGGCGTGCCGGTCGGCTTGATCAACACCTCCGTCGGCGGCACCCCGATCGAGTCGTGGATTGCCCCAGAAGTCCAAGAGACCAAGCCCGAACTTAGCGCCGCATTGAAAGCCCAGAGCGCCGCCCTGCCCAAGATCGACCCGGAAAAGGCGAAAGCCGACTACGCAGTCGAACTCAAGAAATTCAAGGCCGCGAAAGCCAAGGCCCTTGCGGAGGGCACGAAGGCACCCCGCCCTCCGCGTAACGCCGCTGAGGTCAGTGAACGCAAAGGCTCTTATGGCCAGCTGTTCAACGGCAAGGTCGCCCCGCTCGTGCCGTACACGCTCAAAGGCATGCTCTGGTATCAAGGCGAAGCGAACTCCTCCGATACCCGCGCCCCGCTCTACGTCCACCAGCTCTCGGCGCTGGTCACCGACTGGCGCACCCGCTGGGGCGAAGAACTGCCCTTCGCTTGGGTGCAGCTCCCGAACTTCTCCCGCCCCGGCGAAGGCTGGCCATTGATCCGGGAGTCGATGCTCAAGACGCTCGCGCTGCCGAAGACGGGCATGGCCGTGACCATCGACGTCGGGGAGGCGAAAGATATTCACCCCAAGGATAAACAGGAGGTCGGTCGCCGCTTGTCGCTGTGGGCTCTCGGTAACGTCTACGGACGCAAAGTCGCCGCCGCGAGCGGACCACTGCCTGCCGGCCACGAAATCAAGGATGGCGCCGTCTTCGTCACCCTCGCCCATGCCGACGGCCTCAAGACCCGCGACGGTGCTCCCGTGAAGGGCTTCCAGCTCGCCGGAGCCGACAAGCAGTGGAAGCCGGCGACCGCCCGGATCGATGGCGCCCGGCTCGTCGTGACCAGCGCGGAAATCCCCGCGCCGGTCGCCCTGCGCTACGCTTGGGTGGATAATCCTGAAACGAATCTGGTCAACGGTGCCAACCTTCCCGCCTCGCCCTTCCGCACCGACGACTGGGCCCCGCTTCCCGCGCCCGCTCCCGCCGCCAAGGGCAAAGGTAAGACCAAATAATTCACCTATGAAAAATCTCGCCCTGCTTCTCCTCGCCGGCCTCGCCGGCCTCGCGTCCCTCGCGTCCGCCGCGGACCGCAAGCCGAACTTCGTCTACGTCTACACCGACGATCAGCGCTGGGACGCCCTCGGCGTCGTCCAGAAGGAGCAAGGAGAGAAAGGTCGCTTCCCCTGGCTCAAGACCCCGCACCTCGACCGCCTCGCCTCCGAGGGGCTCCGTTTCCGCAACGCCTTCGTGGTGAATTCGCTCTGCGCCCCGTCCCGCGCCTCGCTCGTCACGGGCCAATACGGCCACGTCAACGGCGTGACCAACAACCACACGCCCCACCCCGAAGGCAACCTCTCCCTCGCCGCCCTCCTCCGCCCGGCCGGCTACGTCTCGGGCTACTTTGGCAAATGGCACCACGGCAGCCAGTCTGGCAAGCGTCCGGGCTTCGATACTTCCGCCAGCTTCGTCGGCCAAGGCGTCTACTTCGACTGCCCGATCGAGGTCGACGGCGTCAAGACCCCGAGCAAGGGCTTCGTCGACGACGTGAGCACGGAGTATGCGGCTAACTTCATCAAGGCCAACAAGGACAAACCGTTCCTGATGATCCTCGGCCTCAAGACCTGCCACGGGCCGTTCACCCCTCCGCCCCGCCACGAAAAGGCCTACGAAGGCGCGCTGGCCCGTAACGTGCCGAATTACGGCATCCCCGCGATCTATGCCCCGGCCGGCCCGAACGGCGCGAGGGGCAAGCGGAGTGACGCCAAGGAAGTCCCGACCAACCTCGGCATGTTCCGCGGCATCAACTCGGTCGACGACAACGTGGGCAAG
>CALEEU010000341.1 GCA_937875975.1 uncultured Opitutia bacterium
CGTCGACCTGGTGAACCATGTCGACCATGTCGACCTCGTCGACTTCAGCGACCTCGTCGACCAAGTCGACCAAGTCGACCTGGTGATCCATGTCGATTTTGTCGACCTCGCCAAGTCCAGGACCTCGTCGACCACGTCGACCAAGTCGACCTCGTCGCCCTGGTGAACCATGTCGACTATGTCGACCTCGTCGACTTCAGCGACCTCGTCGACCTCGTCGACCTCGTCGACCTGGTGAACCATGTCGGCCTTGTCGACCTCGCCAACTTCAGCGACCTCGTCGACCTCGTCGACCTGGTGAACCATGTCGATGTTGTAGACCGCGCCAAGTTCAGGACCTCGTCGACCACGTTGACCTGGTGAGCCATGTCGACCTTGACGACCTCGCCAAGTTCAGGACCTCGTCGATCTCGTGGACCGCGTGGACCTCGTCGTCCTTGTCGACCTAGTGAACCATGTCGACCATGTCGACCTCGTCGACTTCAGCGACCTCGTCGACCTCGTCGACATGGTCGACCTCGTCGACCTGATCGACCTCGTCGACCTCGCCGACCTGGTGAACCATGTTGACCCTGTCGCCCTCGGCAACTTCAGCGACCTCGTCGACCTCGTCGACCCGGTGAACCATGTCGACCGTGTCGACCTCGTCGACCTCGTCGACTTGGTGAACCATGTCGACCTGGTCGACCTCGTCAACTTCAGCGACCTCGTCGACCTCGTCGATCTCGTCGACCTAGTGAGCCATGCCGACTTTGTCGACCTCGCCAAGTTCAGGACCTCGTCGACCTCGTCGTTCACGTCGACCACGTCGACCCCGTCGACCTGGTGAACCATGTCGGCCTTGTCGACCTCGTCGACTTCAGCGACCTTCTCGACCTCGTCAACCTGGCGATCCATGTCGACCTTGTCGACCTCGTCGACTTCAGCGACCTCGTCCACCACGTCGACCTCGTCGACCTCGTCGACCTGGTGATCCATGTCGACTATGTCGACCTCGTCGACTTCAGCGACCTTATCGACCTCGTCGACCTCGTCGACC
>CALEEU010000342.1 GCA_937875975.1 uncultured Opitutia bacterium
TTCGTGAAGAGGGATTTGCGGGCCACCTTACCGATAAAGTAGCGGATCATGTGCTCGCTGATCTCGAAGCCGGCAATGACGCCATCCTTCATCGGACGCAGGGCCTGAATATCGCCAGGAGTACGACCGAGCATCATGCGAGCTTCGTTGCCGACGGCGATTGGCTTGCGTGTGCTGGTGCGGATGGCGACGACGCTAGGCTCGCGGAGGACGACACCGCGGTCCTTTAGGAAGACAAGCGTGTTGGCCGTGCCAAGGTCGATGCCAATGGCTTGGGTGAATAGCCCGGGGAAGCGCTTAAACATCAGGGTCGTGTGGTTTCCTTTATGAACAGTTTATTCACAGCATAGTCAAACGAAACTTCGACCCGCAGGGGCAGGGCAGGGGCGTCATAAGATTCATCCAGACAGCGAGATAGGCGGTGGCGACGGACCGACCACGCAACCTATTCACATCGGCGGCCTTCGCCTGACTGATGCCCCAATGAGAGAGAAACGTGAATGGCGTCTTTGCGGGTATTTCCGTCGTTTGAGCCCAAAGGTCCGGAGAGCATGGAACTTGCGACTGCGGCCTCAGGTCATAGTTAAATCTGACCCCACCCCATGACACCCCAGCTCAACCGTCGGTCTTTCCTTCGTAATACCGGCATGGCCGCCGCCGCTTTCGCGGTGTCCCGTCCTTGGCTTAATTCCGCGGCCCGTTCGGTTTCGCCGAACGAGAAGCTTAACGTGGCCGCGATCGGCTTCGGCGGCGTGGGGTCGAGCAACGTGAAGAACTCCGCCGATGAGAACATCGTCGCGTTGTGCGACCTAGATCTCAGTCGCTGCGGCGGTACGATCAAGCAGTTCCCGAAGGCCGCCCTCTTTACCGACTTCCGTAAGATGCTCGACGAGCAGAAGGACATCGACGCCGTGATTATCGCCACCCCCGACCATTCTCACGCCTACATCGCGATGGAGTGCATGCGCCGCGGAAAGCACGTCTACGTCCAGAAGCCGATCTCCCATTCCGTCTTTGAAGCGCGCATCCTCACCGAGTCGGCCCATAAATATAAAGTCGTGACCCAGATGGGCAATCAAGGCCACTCCGGCGAAGGTATCCGTCAGGTCACCGAATGGATCGCCGCTGGCCTCATCGGCAAGGTGCGCGAAGTGCACACCTGGACCAATCGCCCCATCTGGCCCCAGAGCCTCGAGATGGACCGTCCGGCCGATGTGCAGAATGCCCCCCAAGGCATGGACTGGAATCAGTGGTGCGGCCCCGCGCCTCTTCGTCCTTTCCACGCTTCGTATCACCCTGGCAAGTGGCGCGCTTGGTGGGATTTCGGCACCGGTTCCCTCGGCGATATGGGCTGCCATATCATCGACCCCGCCTTCATGGCGCTCAACTTGGGCTACCCCGATAGCGTCGAAGGCAACCTCTCCACCGTCTACGAGACCTTCGGCAAGAAGACCTCCGGCAAGAACGAATCCTATCCGCGCTCCTCGATCGTTCGCTACAAGTTCCCGGCCCGCGGTGAAATGCCCCCTGTGACTCTCACCTGGTGGGATGGCGGCCTGATGCCGCAGCGCCCGGACGAACTCGAGGACGACATGCCGTTCGGCGACCCCAACGGCGGTTGCCTGTTCGTCGGCGACAAAGGCAAGCTCGTCTGCGGTTGCTACGGACTCAACCCGCGCATCCTCAACGCCGACCTCCGCGCCGAGGCCAAGAAACTCGGGAAGACCATCCCGCGTATCCCGGGCAACTCGAACGGCCACGAGAAAGACTGGATCCGCGCCTGCAAGGGCGGCGTTGCCGCTTCTTCGAACTTCGATTACTCTGGTCCGCTCTCCGAGATGGTACTCATGGGCAATCTCGCTTCCCGCTTCCCCGACCGCAAACTGCTCTGGGACGGCGCGAAGATGAAAGTCACGAACGACGAAGGCGCCAACGCCTACGTCAACCGCGTCTACCGTAAGGGTTTCGAGCTCGGCACGTAAGCCCTGCTCAATTCAAGGCCAGGGTCGCCAGTATCACGCCGCCTAACGCGATGCGGTACCAGGCGAATACGCCCAAGCCATTACGCGAGACGTATCCGACCAGCCACTTCACGGAGACGAAGGCCGTGACTGCTGCGACGACGAGGCCAACGCTTGCCGGGCCGGCGGGGTAGACCTGGGTGAGGGCAGGGCCGAGCGCCCACATCTTATAGATCGAGGCGGCGGAAAGCGTGAGTAGCCCGACGAGAAAAGAGAACTCCGTGGCAGCGGCATGGGAAAGTCCGGCCAAGCGCCCGCCGAGGATGGTCGCGAGCGAACGGCTCGTCCCAGGAATGAGAGCGAAACATTGGCAGAGGCCGACCGTCAAGGCGGCGCGCCACCCGATCGCGGCGACTTCGTCGGCGGACTCGGCTGATTTCCGAGGAAGCAAGTGTTCGAAAGCCAGAATGACAATTCCGCCGACGAGCAGGGCGACAGCGACGACTTCGACCGAGAACAGGTAAGCCGCGATCGCATCCTTGAACAGGAAGCCGAGTAATGCCGCGGGGATGAACGCCACGAAGATGGCCTTAGCGAGGTCGAGCGAACGACGTTCTCCGCGACAAAGCCCGGACAAAAGCGTTCGGATGCGGCCAAAGAACGCCACGATGACTGCGAGAATCGCGCCCAGCTGAATGATGACGATGTAGTCGTCGGCCACACGCTCCAACGAGATTGCCCGGCCTTTACGATCAGCGAGACCTGATACGGTGACATTGGGGTCGTTCGAAACTCCCAGCAGACGATCGCTGATAATCATGTGGCCAGTCGAGCTGACAGGCAGGTACTCGGTGATACCTTCGACGGTACCAGTGACGAGCGCGCGGCCATAGGTGAAGTCAGCGCGGACTTCCTCAGGAGAGCGCGTTTCCCCGGCTGCGAATACTGGTAAGGAGGAGAGCAGCCACAGACCACAGGCGAAACGAAGCATAGGCGAGGATTAGGCTTCTGGCCGTGTCGGGGCAAGGAAAGCCGTCAAAAGCCCTTGTCGCTTGCCCTTAAGTAAGGTTCCCGCTTTATGCAGGACATCACCACCATGTCGGCCTCCAGCCTTATCCCGACCACTGAACCTCGCTTCCTCGTCCCGGACGCCCGCGGCCGTTTCGGCCAGTTCGGCGGCATGTACGTCCCGGAGACCCTGATGACGCCCTTGCTGGACCTGACCAAGGCCTACGACGAAGCCCGTCGTGATCCTGCCTTCCAGCAGGCCTTCGCGGACATGCTCCGCGACTACGCCGGCCGTCCGACCGGGCTCTACTTCGCCGAGTCTCTGACCAGACACGCCGGCGGCGCGCGCATCTACCTTAAACGCGAGGACATGCTCCACACCGGGGCCCATAAGATCAATAATGTCATCGGCCAGGCGCTGCTCGCCATCCGCATGGGCAAGAAGCGCATCATCGCCGAGACCGGCGCCGGGCAGCATGGCACCGCCACCGCGGCCGTCTGCGCCCGTTTCGGCCTGAAGTGCGTCATCTACATGGGCGCGACCGATATGGAACGCCAGGCGCTCAACGTCTACCGCATGCGCCTCATGGGCGCCGAGGTTCGCGGCGTCGAAGCCGGCCAACGCACCCTTAAAGAGGCCGTCAACGAGGCCATGCGCGACTGGGTTACCAACGTCCGCGAGACACATTACATCTTAGGTACGGCCTACGGCTCGCACCCGTATCCCATGATGGTTCGCGATTTTCATCGCATCATCTCCGTCGAATCCAAGCAGCAGATCCTCCGTGCCGAAGGTCGCCTGCCGGACGCTATCGTCGCCTGCGTCGGCGGCGGTTCCAATGCCATCGGTGCTTTCTTCGAATTCCTCGATGAACCCGGCGTCCGCCTCATCGGGGTCGAAGCCGGCGGTCGCAGCATCACCAAGGGCGAACACGCCGCGCGTTTCGCCGGTGGCCGTCTGGGCGTGCTGCAAGGCTGCATGACGAACATCTTGATGGACGGAGAAGGGCAGATCGAAGGAACGCATTCCGTTTCCGCGGGGCTGGATTATGCCGCCGTGGGTCCGGAGCATTCTTATTACCGCGAAA
>CALEEU010000343.1 GCA_937875975.1 uncultured Opitutia bacterium
AGGAAGAAAAGAGCGAAGGCGCCGACGATGCAGGCCATACCCAGGAAGAAGTTCTTGCGATCCATGGAAAGTGAGTGATTTGGCGTAGGGAACGGACCGCCTGTGTGCAAGGCACAAGGCAGGACGGAACCCTAAATAAGGGTTTTTAGGCTCAAATGACGACAATGGGAGCGCACCACCCCCGACGCGCTCAGGAACCAGGCTTGGTCGCCGGAAGCTTCGCCAATTCGACTGGCACGGCATCCGCCGCATACGTCGGGAAGTTCAGTTCCAGCAAGGACACGAAAGGCACGCTAAATTTGGTCTGCCCGGCCGAGCGGTCGACGAGAGAGACGACGGCGACGGCGCTGGCTCCGTTCGCCTGCAAGATATCCAAGCACTCCTGCGCACGGCCACCACGGGTGACGACGTCTTCGGCGACGATGACGCGCTCGCCGGGACGGAACGTGAAATTACGGCGCAGCACGAGCTTGTCGTTTTCCTTTTCAACGAAGACAAAGCGGACGCCAAGCTGGCGGGCAATCTCCTGACCAACGACAAGTCCGCCCATCGCCGGAGCGAGGACGGTATCGCAGGGGTGCGCGGCGAGCTTCGGGCGGAGCAGTTCAATCAGGCGCGTGACCTTATCCATGTGCTGGCAGACTTGGGCGCACTGGAAGAAATGTCCGCTGTGCAGGCCGGAGCGGAGGACGAAGTGGCCAGTCAGGAGGGCCTTTGAATCGCGGAAAATCTGGAGGACTTCTTCTTGGGACGAGCTCATGCTGACTCTGGATAAGCCCAAAATAGCCTGCTGGGCGAGGCGATATCCGACCCGCCACCGCAAAAGGTTCGCCCTGCCTCGGCGAAGAGCCAAGATGAGCCAGCCCTCACCCATGGACTCCGCCGTCAGCCCCAAGCCTGCCAACTCTACTAAGACTTGGATCATCCTCATCGCCGCCATCCTAATCGCCACGCCCTTCGTGGTTCTCACCCTCCGCCAGGCGCCCGCGGCCTCGAGCTCGGCGACCGCCGGCATGGTCTGGATTCCCGGCGGAGAGTTCACGATGGGCAGCGACAAGGCGGATGAAAAACACGCCGAAGAGGCACCGGGCCACGCCGTCGTC
>CALEEU010000344.1 GCA_937875975.1 uncultured Opitutia bacterium
ACCATCGGCATCGGCATCCTCGGCTTCGGCACCGTCGGCCAAGGCGTCTGGAAGCACCTGCACGAGAAGCAGGCCGACCTTGAGTCACGCCTCGGCGTGAAGCTCGACCTCCGCAAGGCGTCCGTCCGCGACTTGAAGAAGAAGCGCGAGGTGAAGATCCCGGCCGCCAAGCTGACCAAGAATCCTGACGAGATCATCGACGACCCGAAGGTCCACGTGGTCTGCGAACTCATCGGTGGCACCACCAAGGCCCGCGAGCTCACGCTGCGCGCCCTGCGCCTCGGCAAGGTCGTCGTCTCCGCCAACAAGGCACTGCTCTGTGAGCACGGCCCGGAGATCTTCCAAGCCGTGCGCAAGCATGGCGGACAGTTCCTCTTTGAGGCCAGCGTCGCCGGCGGCATCCCGATCATCAAGGCGATCCGCGAAGGCCTCGTGGCCAACCGCTTCGAGCTGATCGTCGGCATCCTCAACGGCACCTGTAACCACATCCTCACCCGTATGGGCGAAGATGGTCTTTCGTTCCCCGACGCCCTCAAGGAAGCGCAGGAACTCGGCTACGCCGAAGCCGACCCGACGCTCGACGTCGATGGCATCGACGCCTTCCACAAAGCCTCCATCCTCGCCTGGCTCGCCCACGGCAAGTGGGCGCCGCCCGCCCGGACGCTCGTCGAAGGCATCCGCAAGATCGGCCCGGCCGATATCGATTTCGCCCGCCGCTTCGGCTTCGCGCTCAAGCACCTCGCCGTCATCCGCCGGGACTTCAAGGCCAACTGGATGACCGTCGGCGTCTACCCTTCCCTCGTCCCTAATCGCGACATCCTTGCGCGCGTCTCCGGCGTCAACAACGGCATCACCCTCCGCGGAGACGTCGTCGGCGCCACCACGCTCACCGGCCGCGGCGCCGGCGGCGACGCCACCGCTTCCGCCGTCATCGGCGACATCGTCGACGCCATCGCCGCCCTCACCGGCCCTATCTCGCAGGCCCTTTCACCCGAAGCCCTCGCCGCCCGCGAGAAAGCCGGCCGCGCCCTGCGCATGGCCTCGATCGACGAGATCGTCTCGCCCTTCTACCTGCGCCTTTCGTTGCTCGACAAGGCCGGCGTGTCCGAAGGCGTCTACCGCATCTTCTCGAAGCATAAGGTGTCGATTGCTCGCGTCATTCAGTACGAACACCCGAACCAGGGCCGCGGCACCGTCACGCTTTCGACCTACCCGGTGAGCGAGCGCAAGATGTCCGCAGTCTTGACAGAATTACGCCGCCTCAAGACCGTGCTCGAGGAGCCGGTCGTGCTCCGCATCTTCTCTCCTGAATCCTGATCTCCGGTGGCCCTCATCGTCCAGAAATACGGCGGCACTTCCGTCGGTACCGTTGACCGCATCCAGAACGTCGCGGCCAAAATCAAGGAACAGTGGTCGAAGGGGAATCGCATCGTCGTGGTCGTCTCCGCTCGTAGCGGCGTGACCAACGACCTCATCGCCCGCGCCAAGGCCCTCTCCAAGCTGCCGGACGAGCGCGAGATGGACGTCCTCATGGCCGTCGGCGAACAGGAAACCATCGCCCTCACGGTCATGGCCCTCCACGCCATCGGCGTCCCCGCCGTCTCCCGCACCGGCGCCCAGGCTGGCATCTTCACGGACGGCATCCACACCCGTGCGCGCATCACGCGCATCACCGGCGGCGACCTGCTCGCCCGCCTCGACGAAGGCAAAGTCGTCGTGGTCGCCGGTTTCCAAGGCTGCACGGACGCAGGCGAAGTCACCACCCTCGGCCGCGGAGGCTCGGACCTCACCGCCATCGCGGTCGCCGCCTCCATCAAGGCCGACCTCTGCCAGATCTACACCGACGTCGACGGCGTCTACACCGCCGACCCCCGCATCGTGCTCAACGCGAGCAAGCTGCCGGAGATCTCCTACGAGGAGATGCTCGAGCTCGCTTCCAGCGGCTCCAAGGTCATGCAGTCGCGCTCCGTAGAGTTCGCCCAGAAATATAACGTGCCCTTCGAGGTCCGTTCCTCCTTCAACGACCAACCCGGTACCATCGTGAAAGCCATCGACAAAACCCTCGAAGACGCGGCCATCGCCGGCGTCGCCCTCGACCGCCTGCAGACCCGTGTCACGGTGAACGACCTGCCGGACAGCCCCCAGGCCCTGTCCGCCCTCTTCGACGACCTCGGCGAAGCCGGTCTCAGCGTGGACATGATCATCAAGAACCTAGGGAAGGACGGCAAAGCCAACCTGACCTTCTCGGTGACCACCGCCGAATTCTCCCGCGTCGAGGCCGTCGTCGGCCAGACCCTTAAGAAGCTCGGCTCCGGCTCCGTCCGTTCCGCCGGTGAGATTTCTAAGCTCTCCATCGTGGGCGTCGGCATGATCTCCCACCCTGGTGTCGCCGGCACCCTTTTCAAGGCCCTCGCCTCCGTCGGCATCAACAGCGAACTCATCACGACCTCCGAGATCAAGATCTCCGTCGCGCTGGACCCCGCCAAAGCCGACGCCGCCGTCCGCGCCGTGCATACGGCCTTCGGTCTCGACAAGGCCTGAGCCGGCACTCGCCTCTTGCCCGCCAGCCCGCTCCGACCATATTCGGGGCGATGCTACGGTTCACCCTAGCCACCTTCCTTACCCTCGGCACCTTGCTGCCGAGTCAGGTCGCGTCGCAGGACCTCCCGCCGAACCTCATCACGGCCAACGCCAGCGTCAGCCCGGGCGACCAGCCCGATCGCCGGACGCTACTCGCATTGGCCGACCAAGCCTTGGCCGCTGGCCTCTCGTCGACGGCCTCTGGCTTCTACGCCCAGCTGCTCGCCGAACCGAAACTCAGCGAGCAGGATCGCGAGCATGCGGGACTGGGCCTTTCCGCGGCCTACATCGAACGCACCCGCACGGCTGAAGCCAAGGCGACGGTGAAGTTCCTCCCCAAGTCACCCCGTAAGGCACTGCGCGAAGGCCTCATCGCGCTCCTCGAAAATGATCTCGATGGCGCCCGGGCCTTCGCAACCGAACTCAACCTCACCACCCTCCCCGCCCACGAGATTGCCTGGGGTCATGCGCTCCGCTGGATGGTTGCCGGTGCCCAGAACGATAACTTCAATATCAACCTCGCGCAGGAAGCCATCGCCCGTACGGCGGTCTCCGAAGAGCAACGTCAACGCATCGAAGTCCTCGGTTACCGCTCGATGATTGTCGCGGGTAAGGTCGATGAGCGCACCATCACGGCGCTCAGTGAGCTCGCCTCCGATGCCAAAGGCACGCCACTCGCCTTCGACTACTCGCGCAATCTCGCACTCGCCCAAGCCCACCTCAAGCGCCCACAGGATGCGGCCAAGGCTCTCGCCAACGCAGGCGCCTTGCCCCCCTCACGGCAAGCAGAGGCGGATCTCCTCGCCGGCCTGATTCTTGGAGCGGACAATGCCGAAGGGCGCGAACGCCTCAAGGAAGCCGCCCGCAATCCCGCCAACGTTGCCCTGCGCCTCACGGCCCTACGCGCCTTGGTCAGCGCTGCTGCCCCCGATAATGTCCCGGCAGCGAACGCCGCAGGGACACCCCCCAAGTCCGTCGACAGGAAGGCCATCGCCAACGAGGTGAATGACTTCCTGCTGCGCCGCAATCCGGGCCAGCTCTCGTACTACTGCCCACGCGACCTCAAGGTCCTCGATTCCATCCATCTCGCGCGGGCCCAGCTGATGCTGTTTGCGGGGAGTCGCGAGAAAGCCCGCCAGGCGGCCGAAGACCTACTCAAGGACGTCCCCGCCAGCCCCCTCGTGAGCGAAGCCGTCCGGACCCTCGCCATCGCGGCCTGGGGCGATGGCTCCTATCGTCTCGCCGCGACTCACCTCACGACTTTGGCCGAAGGCAGCGTCGAACCCGAACGCACGCAACTACGCATCGCTGCCGCCGACTGCCTCTTCCTCTCCAAGGATTTCGTCCTCGCGGAGAAAGCCTACGCGACGATCCAGAAGGACGCCGCCGACACCAACCTGGTCGAGGACGCCTTCCACCAACGCGTGCTCTGCCTCATTGAGACCAGCGACGATATTGGCGCTTGGAACCGCGCCACAGAAGTCATCGAAGAAGCGGCGCGCTCGAATCGCACCCCGACGCGCATCCCGGTCTGGTCGGCGATCTGGAGCCTCGTCGAGGACATGCGCAAAGCCCATCGCCCGGCCGACGCCGAACGCTTACTGGCCCGTCTCGCCCCTCTCACCCAAGGCGCTCAAATCGATTACGAACTGCGTTTCGCCTGGCAGCGTGCGCTCCTGGCCATCGCGAATAATAATCCCGCCGAGGCGAGTCGGCTTGCCGGCGTCATCGACCGCAGGCTCTCGAACCTGCCCGTCGGGGACACCCCCTCTGAACTGAGCAAAGCCGTGCCGGAACTCCGCGGACACGCCGCGCTCCTGAAGGCACGCACCGCGCTCAACGCCGGCGCCGCGAAAGGGCTCGACG
>CALEEU010000345.1 GCA_937875975.1 uncultured Opitutia bacterium
CAGGAACGCGAGCGTGGCATCACGATCACCGCGGCCGCCATCTCCGCCGGCTGGAAGACCAAGGAAGGCCATTTCGCGAACATCGACCATCGCATCAACATCATCGACACCCCGGGCCACGTGGACTTCACGGCCGAGGTGGAACGCTCGCTCCGCGTGCTCGATGGCGCCGTCGCCGTCTTCTGCGCCGTCGCCGGCGTGCAGCCCCAGTCCGAGACCGTCTGGCGCCAGATGAACAAGTATGGCGTCCCGCGCGTCGCCTTCGTCAATAAGATGGACCGTACCGGTGCTGATTACTTCGGCGCCGTCGACGACATCCGCGAGAAGCTCAAGGGCAACGCCCACCCCCTCTTCATCCCGATCGGTCAGGGCGAAGAATTCAAGGGCATGATCGACCTGATCAAGAACACCGCCTACCTCTACGACGAGACCGATCCGAAGGGAATGAAGTTCGACGTGATCGAGATTCCCGAGAAACAGAAGGAAGAAGCCAAGATCTGGCGTACCAAGCTCATCGAAGGTCTCGCTGACTTCGACGACGTCCTCGCCTCCAAGTACCTCGACGGCCAGGAAGTGACCATCGAAGAAATGCGAACCGGCATCCGCAAGGCCACCCTTTCGCTCAACTTCATCGGCGTCATCCCCGGCTCCGCTTTCAAGAACAAGGGCGTGCAGATGCTCCTCGACTGCGTTGTCGACTTCCTCCCTTCCCCCATCGACATGCGTCCCCAGAAGGCGTTCATCGACGACGGCGACAAGGAGATCACCATCGGTCCCGACGACAAGGCCAAGGTCACAGGTCTCTGCTTCAAGCTCTGGTCCGACCCGCACGTCGGCCAGCTCGTGTTCTACCGTGTGTACCGCGGACAGCTCAAGAAGGGCGAAGCCCTCTACAATCCTCGCACCCGCAAGAACGAGCGCATCTCGCGTATCGTGCTTCTTCGTGCCATGGACCGCGAAGAAATCGACGTCGCCTACTCGGGCGACATTTGTGCGATCATCGGCCCGAAGGACATCGCCACCGGCGACACCCTCACCGCCGAAGACGACCTGATCCTCGAGAAGACCACCTTTGCTGAGCCCGTTATCTCGATGTCCATCGAGCCTAATTCCAAGGGCGACCAAGAGCGTCTTTCCATCGGCCTGCAGCGTCTCGCCCAAGAAGATCCTACTTTCCGCGTTACCTCCAACCCTGAGACGGGCCAGACCCTCATCTCCGGCATGGGTGAGCTTCACCTTGAAATCATCGTCGACCGCCTGAAGCGCGAGTTCAAGGTCGAGGCTAAGTCCGGAAAGCCCCAGATTTCCTACCGCGAAACCATCAACCTGGCTTCGGAAGGCGTGGGTAAGTTCATCCGCCAGTCGGGTGGCCGCGGCCAGTACGGTCACGTCGAGATCAAGCTCGAACCCAACCCGCCCGCTAAGCGCGTAGCCGGTGAAAAGGGCGAAGAGGTCGTCAACGAGATCGTCGGCGGCGTCATCCCCAAGGAATTCATCAAGCCTGCCACCGAAGGCATCCTTGAAGCCGCCAACAACGGCACCGTCGCCGGCTACCCGGTGATCAACTTCAAGGCCCGCATCGTCTTTGGTTCCTTCCACGAAGTGGACTCGAACGAAATGGCGTTCAAGATGGCCGGAATCTTCGCCTTCAAGGAAGCCATGAAGGACGCCAAGCCGATCCTCCTCGAGCCGATCATGAAGGTCGAAGTCGTCACCCCGGAAGAATACCAGGGCGACATCATGGGCGACCTTAACCGACGCCGCGGTCAGATCCAAGGCATGGAAACAAAGGGTGGCCTCTGCAACATCGAGGCCCGCGTCCCGCTCGCCGAAATGTTCGGCTACTCCACGGACGTCCGTTCCCTGTCCAAGGGCCGCGCTTCGTATTCCATGGAGCCCGCCAACTACGAGCAGGTCCCGGCTCAGATCCTCAAGCAGGTCGTCGAGACCTCCTCCCGCGCCCCCGCCCGCACCTAATCTCACTCCCCAACTCCCTTCCCGATGGCCCGCACCAAAATCCGCATCAAGCTCAAGGGCTTCGACTACC
>CALEEU010000346.1 GCA_937875975.1 uncultured Opitutia bacterium
TCGAGGGGGTCGCTCATGGGGTCCGTCTATTCTACCCCTCTTTCGACAGACTACTACGCCCGATGTTTCACCGGGCGGCACTATCGTCTCATGTCGTTCCCGTGGCTGTGCTCCATCGCGCCGGCGGCCACGAGATGCTAAGGCTTATGCAGGCAACGGGGGTCGGCTACGGTGGGAAGGCTCTTCGTCCATTCCAGCAGGCGCTGCTTCAGTCGGGCCAAGACCTCGGGATGGGTGGCGCCCACCTCCTTCGCTTCCGCGCGGTCGGTCGAAAGGTCATAGAGGGCGGAGCGTTCGCCGGTGGCGTCGATGAGCAGTTTCCAAGGGCCTTCCCGCATGGCCCAGGCCGCCCACATGTCATCACGCGGGTTCACGTGATAGTGTTTCCAGAACAGCGGCTTGGTGCGTTCGACGGGTCTGCCGAGCAGGGCGGGCAGCAGGTTCTCGCCGTCGCCCTGATGGTCGGCCGGCAACGTCACGTCGGCGGCGGCGCAGAGCGTCGGCAGCAGGTCGACCGCGGAGAGGACCGTGCGCGCGTCCTTCATCCCGGCGGGGATGCGCGCGGGCCAGCGTACGATGAACGGCACGCGGATGCCGCCTTCGAAGAGGTTGCCCTTGCGGCCGCGGAGGCCACCGGTCGAGCCGACGCTGTAGAAGACATCGAAGCCCTTCTGGGCGTTGCCGTCGGCGGGGGAGGCCGCGCGGTCGCCGGAGGCCACGGGGCGTCCGGCCGGACCGTTGTCGCTGGAGAAGATCACGATGGTGTCGTTTTCCAAGCCGGCCTGCTTGAGCGCATCCAGGATGCGCCCCACGTTCAGATCCGCCTCGCGCAGGACCGCCGCATAGACCTGGCGACGCGGATCGAGATGCTTGAATGCGTCGAGCGATTCCTGCGAGGGGATGTGCATGGTGTGCGCTTCGTGCAGCCACACGTTCATGTAGAAAGGCTGTCCGCCCTTGAGCCGGCCGATGGCCTGGGCGGCCTCGATCCCGATGTCATGCAGGTTGATGCCCGGGCCGGGGCCATGGTAGACCTTCGATTCTTCGATGCCGTAGGCGGACATCGGCGGGGCGTCCGCCGCCTTCTTCTGGTCGGCCCCCATGTGCCATTTGCCGAAATGCAGCGTGCGGTAGCCGGCGGCCTTCAGGGTGCGGGGAAGCGTGGGAGCTTCGGGGTCGAGCCAGTCCGGCATCGTGCTGTTCTTCTTGGGACCCAGGACCTGCGAATTGAAGACGTTGTTGACCCCGTAGCGTGACGGGAATCGGCCGGTCGTGGCCGCGATGCGGCTCGGCGAGCAAACCGGGCTCAGCACGTTGAACTGGGCGAAGTCGGCCCCCTCGGCCGCCAGCCGGTCGATGCGGGGCGTCCGGATCCAGTCTTCGGCCCCGTGGTAGGAGACGTCGCCCCAGCCCAGATCGTCGGCATAGATGAAGATGATGTTGGGTCGGGCGGCCTGGGCCGTCGGGAGGAAGCTCCCCAGGGCTAAGGCGAGCGAGGCGAGTAAGCGGCGCATGGGGTGAGGGGGATGTTATGATTCCAGTCCGGGGTGAAGGCAAGGGGGCAGGCCGTTAACCATACGACCTGACACCAAAGTATCTTAAACCTGTGGGTTTTAATCCCAGTTACGCCTCGGTAACGGCCTGACCCCTTGCTCAGCGCGACCGGAAGACGTCGCTGGTCAGGCACTCGACGACCAGGCTGCGCAGGCCGAGGCCCTGCTGCTTGACCTTCTCGTGGATGCGGTCGACGGCGAACTCGTCGGCCGGCTCCATGAGGCGGCCGGTGCTGTAGGCGAGGAGCGAACGGATGAGGTGGCGGGTGAACATTTCCTCGCGTCGCTCGTGCAGGATATCGCGGAAGCCGGCGAAGTCCTGGTAGGTCTCGCCCGAGGCGAACTCACCGGTGGTGTCGATCTTCGGCGCGGCGCCCTTCTTGGGCTTCGCATAGGTCACGCGCCAGCGGCCGACCGGATCGAAGGACTCTAGGCTGAAGCCGAGCGGGTCAATCTTGCGATGGCACTCGGCGCAGGCGCGGTCGGTGCTGTGCTTGGCGAGGCGTTCGCGAATTGTGGTCGTACCACTGACGTCGGGCTCGATGGCGGGCACGACATCTGGGGGCGGGGGCGGCTTGATGCCGAGGATGTTCTCGCTGACCCAGGCCCCGCGGGTGACGGGCGAGGTCTCGACGCCGTTGGCGCTGACGGTCAGGACGGCCGCCATGCCGAGCAGGCCACCACGGTGTTTGTCGCCCTTGAGGCTGACCTTCCGGAAGCCGTCGGCCAGGCGCAGGGTCTTCTGCTCAGGCAGGTCGTAGAGTTGCGCTAGCTTCTTGTCGACGAAGGTGTAATCCGCGTGCAGGAACTGACTCACCGGACGGTTCTCCTTAAGCATGTCGCGGAAGAACAGGCGCGCCTCGGTCTTCATCGAGGTCGGCAGATCCTCGGCGTAGTAGGCGCGATTCACCTCGCGCGGGGGTGGCATACCGCCGAGTTCGCGCAGGCTCAGCCAGCTATCAAGGAAGCCGTTGACGAATCCGTCCAGCCGCTCATCGGCCAGCAGACGGTCGATCTGTTTCTTCAGTTCCGCGTCTTCGGTGAGCTTGCCCGCCGCCGCCGAGGCTAACAGGCCGTCGTCAGGCGTCGTGGCCCAGAGGGCGTAGGCGAGACGCGTGGCGAGGTCGTGGGGCCGGAGGCGACGGTCGTTCTCCTGGGTGACTTCGCTCAGGTACAGGAAGGAAGGGGAGCAGAGGATGAGTTTGACTACGTCGAGTGCCGCCTGGCGCGGGCTGGCTTTTTCGGCGATTCGCTTCTCGTACATCGCGCGGATCGACTCGCGGTCGGCGTCCTGCAGCGGGCGGCGGTAGGCTTTCGCCGCAAAGGCGAGCAGCTGGTCGAGCGCGCGGTCGGTCTGGAAGCCATCCTTGCCGAAAACCGCGATCTCCTCGGCGCCGCCCACGGGCTCGGCCACCGGGCCTTGGACGACGATCTCGCTGATACGGATGTGCGGCAGCTTACCTTCCCGCAGGATGTGCGCGCGACCGACGCCCGAGGAGCCGACCGGCGTCGAGAACTCTTTCGGGTAGCGCTTGTTGATCGTCACCACCGAGGCGCGAGACTCATAGGGGCCGTTCGGGAAGATGAAGCGCGGGGTCTGGCCCGCTTCGAGCCAGACGCGGAACTTCAGTCGGGTCGGTACGTTGTCGGGCACCACGCCGCTGGCCAGCAATGGCTCGATGGCCTGCGGGTAATGGATGTGACCCTTCGTGATGTCGCCGGGCACGACGCCGAGGATGAAGGGCTCTGAGAGGTCGATGCCGAAGATGACGGGATCGTAATGGGTGTCGCGATGCATGGCCGTCGCCTCGACCTCGATGTCATAGAGGCCGGAGATCGGCACGCCTTGCCGGAAGTCCTCGATATGGCCGTAGCCGCCCTGACGGGTGTCAGTGTTCGGCTGTTCGTAGATATTGAGGTACCGGAAGTTGAAGGCGCTCTTGTGCGAGCCCGTCAGCTCCTCGTATTGGACGAAGTTCTTGTTGAAGCGCCAGGTCTGCGGCGCGGTGGCCGGCTTGCCCAGACGGGTCTCGACGAGGCGGTTAGCGGACTGGAAATACTGGTCGACGAGGAAGCCGGAGGTCACCAGCGACTGGCCGATCGTGTCGAGGTGACGGGCGGTCTTTTCCTTGGGGAAGTCAGCGGTCAGACCGAGGGTGTCGATGCGGCGACCGAACAAGGTCTCGAGCGTGTTCTCATACTCGCGGTTCGAGAGCCGGCGGAGGACCGTGCGCGAGCCGGTGCTCTGCAGGGTGGCCTGAGCCGCGGCGGTGCCGTCGCGCAGGGCGCGGATGACGGCGAGACGCTCCTCGTCGCTGGGCTGTTCGGCCTTCTTCGGCGGCATCTCGCGCAAAGTCAGCTGGTCG
>CALEEU010000347.1 GCA_937875975.1 uncultured Opitutia bacterium
TTTCCCGCCGATCGAGGCTCCGACCGAAACTCCTTCGGCCTGATTGGACAATTCCCGCGGAGACCTTACCTTCACCGCCGTGGATTCCGTCAAGACCATCGACGAAGTTACCTTGCTCGCTGACGCAGAAAAACGCGCCGCAGGCGAGGGGTTTGTCTGCTACACCTTTCCCACACCCGAACTCGATCCGCTGGCTGTTCTGGAAACCCTGGATGAGCCGGCACCCCGTGGCTACTTTGAGAACCCTTCCCGCAAGCGGTCTCATGCGGCCGGCTCACCGCTTCGCCAATGGTCGGGACGCGGCGAGCAACGCTTTGTCGATGCTGACCGCTGGCTACGTCAACTTGACGGTAGCCTGACCTGCGTCGGTCCACGCCCCCGCATCATCGCGACATTCCCTTTCTACCCAGGCAATGAGAACGACGGCGCGGAGGCCAAACTCTTCCTGCCTGGCTGGCAGGTCGTCAGCGAAGACGGCCTGACGACCGTCACCCTCTGCGAACCGGCCGCCCCTGGCTGCGCTGCCCGCCTGGCCATCAGGGCGGAAAGCTTCCGCAAGTTCACCTATCGATCCAACCCCAGCCCTCCTCGGGCCCCGGTTCCCACCGTCCTTTCAGAAGTAGGCGGATCTTGGTTCCCGTCCGCGGTCGTCCGAGCCACCGAACTCATTAAGGAAGGTTCGTTTGAGAAGATCGTGCTTTCGCGTGCCTTCGATTGGCGCCGGGCTGAACCCTTCAGCATTTATGCGACATTGCACCGCCTACGCCGCGGCAATCCGCCTTGCCATACGTTCCTCGTCGACGAAGCCGAGGGAGCGCTCGTCGGCGCTACCCCCGAGACGCTCCTATCGTTGTTCGATGGCGCCGTCCGTTCCGAATCGGTGGCTGGCACGACCCGTCGAGGAGAATCGGCCTCCGAAGACGCCAGTCTCGCCGAAGCATTACTCACCAGCGAAAAAGATCTCCGCGAACACAGTGCCGTGACCGCCTCGATCCTGCGACGCCTCCGCATGGTCGGTGTCCTGGCTGCGACCTCGCGTAACGCCGAGCTCCTTCGTCTCGGCAACGTGATGCACCTGCGTACACCCATCGAAGGCACCATGCCTGCCGACCGTCGCTTCCTTGAGGTCGCCGGTGAACTTCACCCGACCCCGGCCGTAGGCGGTAAGCCGCGTGCACTGGCCCTGCCCTTTATCCCTGGATTTGAACCTCACCAACGTGGCCTCTACACGGGTGCCGTCGGCTGGGTTCGTTCGGATGGCGCCTCGGGCAAACTCTTCGTCGCCCTTCGCTGTGCGCGTCTCAAAGGTTCGGAAGCCCGCGCCTTCGCCGGCGCCGGCATCGTAGCCGGCTCGAATCCAGAGGCCGAATCGACGGAAACTGAAATGAAGCTCCGTACCATCCTTGAGGCGCTCATCTGAGGATGAAGGTGGTTCTTCAGCGCGTAATCTCGGCGTCCGTGTCCGTAGACGGAAGAACCACCGGTAAGATTGGACCAGGCTATCTCCTGCTCGTCGGCTTAGCCACCGGCGACGACGAAGCTACCGTGCGGAGGCTAGCCGCCGACGTTTCCAAGGCTAGGCTGATGTCCGACGCCCAAGGCAAGATGGGCGTCAATCTCCACGACGCAGGCGGACAAGCCTTGGCCGTGAGCCAATTCACTTTGTTGGCTGACTTCTCGAAAGGTAACCGCCCTTCCTTTAATGGCGCTGCCAAGCCGGAAGTCGCCAAACCGCTTTTCGATCTCTTCGTCCAAGAACTTTCCGGACTCCTCGGACAGCCTGTGCCCACAGGCGTCTTTGGCGCCGACATGCGGGTGGAACTGGTAAACGACGGCCCAGTGACGGTGGTGCTTGAATAGTTTAGGCTTAACCTCCGTCCCTGCCGTCCCTACCTCTCAAGCCCGCCCATGCTTTCCGTCCGTATCATCCCTTGCCTCGACGTCCATGGCGGCCGCGTGGTCAAGGGCGTTAAGTTCGAGGAACTGCGTGATGCCGGCGACCCCGTCGCCGTCGCCGCCGCCTATGAGAAACAGGGCGCCGATGAGCTGGTCTTTCTCGATATCACCGCTTCGAGCGACGAACGCCGCACGATGGTCGACGTCGTTGAACGTACCGCCGACCAAGTCTTCATGCCGCTCACCGTTGGCGGCGGACTTCGCTCCGTCGAGGACATCCGCACGATGCTGAATGCCGGCGCAGACAAGGTCTCCCTCAACACCTCTGCGATTAAGGATCCCGATCTCATCCTGCAGTCCGCGCGTAAGTTCGGCAGCCAGTGCATCGTCGTAGCAATTGACGCCAAGAACGTTGGTCCGGGCAAATGGGAGGTCTTCACCCACGGCGGTCGTAATGCCACGGGCCTCGATGCCATCGAGTGGGCCCGCAAGGCACACTCCCTCGGTGCCGGCGAAATCCTGCTGACCAGCATGGACCGCGATGGCACCGCCGCTGGTTACGACATCCCTCTCAATCTCGCCGTCTCCTCGGCCGTTGAAGTCCCCGTCATCGCCTCAGGTGGCGCTGGGAATCTTGACCATATGGCCGACGTCCTCAAGCAAGGCGGAGCTAGCGCGGTCCTCGCCGCCAGCATCTTCCACTTCGGCACCTATACCGTCCGTCAGGCCAAGGAGCACCTTCGTGCCGCTGGCCTGCCTGTCCGACTTTAAGCGACGGTCGGCGGGACAGCCTTCGGCATCACCAGGATCTTATCCAGGCGATGACCATCCATGTCCACGACTTCAAAGATGTGGGCGAGTGCCTCCACCCGGTCACCTTCGGCCGGAATGCGGCCTAGGGTACGCATGATGAAGCCAGAGATAGCGGTAAACCGCCCCGACCCTTCGCCGGGGAATCGACCGATGATACCCGTGGCCTCACGGAAATCATCCAGCGAGACCGCCGCATCGACGATCCAGCTGCCATCATCACGGCGGCGGATTGGCTTGGGTTGAGCAATCGGGGAACCTTCGTTTGGCAATTCGCCGACAACGGATTCAAGGACGTCGTTTAAGGAGACGACGCCACGGACCCGGCCAAACTCGTCGGTAACCAGGGCAATATGGATCTTATCCTTGCGGAACATCTCCAGGAGCTGTGTGCCGGTGCAGTGGGTCGGGACCGTCGGAGGCTCGGTGAGCAGGTCCTTGATTGAGGCCGTACCGACGAGCGAGAGATTAGCCCAGAGGCGCTTCACCGAAACGACGCCCAGCGGGCGATCGGGCGAACCTCGATAAACGGGAAACCAGGTGTGACCCGAGGCCACGACCTTGCGCCAATTGACTTCGTCGATGTCTTCAAGGTTAAGCCAGACGACGCGATTGCTCGGCGTCATGAGACGCTCGGCCGTCACCAGGTCCAAGGACAAGGCGCCGTGCACCATACGATGTTCAGCGGCGTGAAGCACCCCCGAAGCCATGCCTTGGTCGACCATCATGCGAAGTTCATCCTCCGACATGGTGTCTTCCGGCGAGCGCTTGATGCCGAAAAGACGAAGGATGATATTCGCGCAGAAGCTCAAGCTGCTGCCAAGCGGCGAGACTAGGAGCGAAATGATCTGCATGGGTCGCGCGAGGAGGACCGCCAAACCCTCGGGGTTGGAGAGACCGAGTCGCTTCGGGACAATTTCCGCGCAGATAATCGTCAAAGAGCCTACGAAGAAGGATACTCCCATGCGGGAGATGACTTCGGCGTTCTCCTGAAGCCAAGGCAAGCCGCTCGCCTCGAGGTAAGGCTTGAGTTCCGCGGCCATGGGGCCGCCCCCGAACGTCGCCGCAATGATGGCGCCGAAAGTCAAGCCGACCTGGACCGTCGAAAGAAAAACCGAGGGATTGGCGAGAAGCTCCAAGGCGGCCTTGGCCCCCTTACTCCCTTGCTCGGCCAACCGTTGCAGCCGACGGCGGTTGGAGGATACCAGCGCCATCTCTGTAAGTTCGAAGGCGCCGATCGTCACCCAGCAGGCTAATATCACGAATAATTCCACCCAAACTTCCTAGGTAGTGGCGAGTGAACAGTCAAATCCGCTTGTTCACATCCTGCCTACCCCTACGGTCTAAACCTTAATGGCGACCCATTTCGAGGCAATCATCGTCGGCAGCGGCATCGGCGGGCTGAGTTTCGCGCTCAACCTGGCTCAGCGCGGCCATTCCGTCGCCATCGTGACGAAGAAGACGAGCTCGGAGTCGAACACGAATTGGGCCCAAGGGGGCATCGCCTGCGTCACGGATAAGACCGACGACTTCCAGAGCCACGTGAAGGATACCCTGACGGCCGGCGACGGCCTCTGCGATCTGGATGCCGTACGGCACATCATCGAGTCCGGACCCGAGCGGGTCGCCGAACTGATTGCTTGGGGCGTAGAATTCGAGAACGGTACCGATGGTCGACCTGATTTGGGGCGTGAAGGCGGTCACTCGAAACGCCGTATCCTGCATGCCCGCGACATGACCGGCCGCGCCATCGAATCCGCCCTGCTCCGGGCCATCGCTCGCTCACCGAAAGTCGTGATGCTCGAGCATCATCTGGCGATCGACCTCATCACCCGCGCCAAGCTCGGGGCGTGCCCGATCGGCGCCGCGGAAGACCGCGTCCTCGGCCTCCATGTGCTCAACACCAAGGCTGGACGGGTCGAGACGATTTCGGCTGATGCCGTCGTCCTGGCTACCGGTGGCACCGGCCAGGTCTACCAGTTCACGACCAACCCTGGTATCGCCACGGGCGATGGCATCGCGATGGCTTACCGCGCCGGCGCCGAAGTGCGCGATATGGAAATGGTCCAGTTCCATCCGACCGCCCTGAAGGCTCCGGACGGAAGCCGCGCGCTCATCTCCGAAGCCGTCCGCGGCGAAGGCGCCATCCTACGCGACGTATCCCTGCGGGCGTTCATGAAGGACTTCCACCCGCTGGGTGACCTGGCTCCCCGCGATATCGTCGCCCGTGCCATCGACTCAGTCATGAAACGTGACGGCGCTCCTCACGTCCTGCTCGACGCGACCCAAGTGGCCAAAGGGCACTTCGCCGAACGCTTCCCGCATATCCACGCGACCTGCCTCAAGGCCGGCTTCGACCTCACCAAGGAGCCTGCCCCGGTCGTTCCCGCTGCGCATTATCTTTGCGGCGGAGTCGCCACGGATCTCCGCGGTCAGACCTCCCTGCCCGGCCTTTTCGCCGTCGGCGAAGTCGCCTGCACCGGACTACATGGAGCGAATCGCCTGGCCTCCAACTCCTTGCTCGAAGCAGTCGTACTCGCTCACGATGGCGCGGCGGCCGCTCATGACGAAATCATCGCTAAGCGCGGAGAGGCGATGCCTCTGCCTGCCTGGATTGACGGATCCGCCGGCGACCCGGACGAACGCGTCGTGCTCACCCACAACTGGGATGAGCTTCGTCGTACGATGTGGGACTATGTCGGTATTGTTCGATCCACCAAGCGCCTCCAACGTGCGCGCACGCGCATCGGCACCCTGTCGGACGAAGTGCGTGAGTACTACTGGAACTTCCGCGTCGAACCCAGGCTGCTAGAACTCCGCAACCTGATTCAGGTGGCGGAACTCATCATCGACTGCGCGCTCCAACGTCGCGAAAGCCGAGGCCTTCACTTCACCCTCGATTATCCGGCGAAGTTGGCGGAAGCCCGTCATACGTCGGTTCGCCGCCCCCAAGGTCGCCCATGAAGATCGCCATCGTCGGCACGGGAGCCCTCGGAGGATGGTACGCCGCCTTGCTTGCTGAAGCTGGTCACGAGGTCCATTGCCTCGCCCGGAGCGACTCCGAAACCATCCGTGCCCGCGGACTCACGATCAGGAACAAAGGCGCGGAACGCGTCATCCGCGTCACCTCGGCCACGCCCGATGCTACGTCAATCGGTCCGTGCGATCTCGTCGTCGTCACGATCAAGTCTACTTCCAACAAAGCCCTCCCGGAGCTCATCTCACCGCTGCTCAGCCAAAACACGCTCGTCCTGACCCTGCAGAACGGGATGGGTAACGTCGAGGCCTTGGCCAAGCTACTGCCCGCCGAGCGCATTGTCGCCGGCCTGTGCTTCGTCTGCATCAACCGCCTAGCCCCGGCCGTCATCGACACGTCTCTGGCTGGCTACGTCCGGATGGCCGCGTCCACAGGCCCGATCAATCCAGCCGTCGAAACCTGTGTGGATACCTTTGCCGCAGCCGGGGTGGATTGCCAGGCCGAGACCTCCCTGGAATCCGTACTCTGGAAGAAGCTCTGTTGGAATATTCCTTTCAACGGCCTCTCCATTGCGGGAGGCTGTATCACGACCGACCTCATCCTCGCTAATCCGCTTCTGAATGAGCGAGCTTACGTCCTCATGAAGGAAGTACAGGCGGCGGCCGTCGCTCGCGGTCACGGCTTCGAAGATGCCCACATCAAACGTCAGTTCGTGGTGACGGTTGGCATGGGGCCGTATCGCCCTTCTAGCCTCATCGATTTCGTCGAAGGCCGTGATGTCGAGGTTGAGGGCATCTGGGGCGAACCCCTGCGCCGCGGTCTCGCTGCCGGCGTGAAGATGCCCGAGACCGAAAAACTGGTCGCCGAAATCAAGGCGCGGATCGCGGCCCGGGGATAATCGCACCGAGTTTCTCGCGGATATGGTCGGCGATTCGTTCGTTGCTCAGAAAGCCAGCGGGCGTATCCGAAACGACATCGAGGTTTCTCTGTACCGAACCGTCGCGAGACACCAAGGTCATCCGGAGCGTCACCCGGCCCTGCGGTGTTCCGGCAATCGCAGGTCGAGCGATCCAGACCGCATGAAGGAAGGCATCGGCGCCAGTGGGCTCCATGGCAGCGACATAGCCACGTTGCATCATGACCCGCACGGAAGTGTCATGGATGACGGCCGAGCACTGGGCCAAATCAGTCGAAGGGGCACCGGAAGCCTCCTCGACGTAGATACTCCGGATGAGACCAGACTTAGGGGCGCTGGCTGCACACCCCACGAATCCAAGCAAAACGAGGCCCAAGAAGCATAGGATGGCCGGCCTCAGACGGTGCATAACTTGTTTATTACCCGTTCTCGCTCCGGGACAAGCAGGGACATGATGGGACCTGTTGACCTTTAAGGTCGGCGCCACTCCCCTTCACTCAAAATGGCCCGCGTCCAAGCCGTCACCTTCGATCTAGCAGGCACCCTGCTCTTCCCGCACCCTTCGGTCGGGGCCGTGTATGCGGCTTGCGCGAAGCGACATGGCATCGAAATCGAAGCCGCCGTCTTGGACGCGTCGTTTCCGTTGGCGTTCAAAGGCGGCCCGAAGAACGCTAAGCCTGAAGTCTTCTGGAAGGAAGTCGTCCAACGGTGCTTTGGTCCAGCGCTGCCGGCCTCCAAGATTGACCCGGTCTTCAAGGAATGCTGGGAAGCGTTCGCCCGACCCGAATCCTGGCGCATGGCTCCTGGTTCACTCCAGGCAATCTCCGCCATCCGCTTCCTCGGCGTCAAGGTCGGCGTCCTATCGAACGCTGACGCGCGGATGCGCAAGGTCCTCGATGGCCATGGGCTGACGCGACACCTAGACGGCATCTTTCTGTCTGAAGAAACCGGATGCTCCAAACCTGACCCCAAGGCCTTTAGTCAGGCGGCCCGGGCGCTTGGCAGTTCCGTCTCCGGATTAGTGCACTTTGGCGACAGCCCGACAGAAGACGGCGAAGGAGCCCGGGATGCCGGGGCCACCGGAGTGGTCGTCGGCGGCGCCCATGCGCCCGAGCGCTGCCTGCGCAACGAGAAGATTTCCGAAGCGCCTTACGCAATCCGGGCCTTGCTTACCGAAGGTAAGCTCAAGGGGAAGTTCTCGCGCACCGTTCAGAACCTGCTGGCGAACCTTCGCGGATTGCCCGAGGACCGGGGCCGCTCCACCGATCGGGCGATGAAGACCATCGACGATGCGGTGCAGGATGCCTTCAAGAAACTACGCCTCGACAAACCTGTCCCGGAGACGGCCATCGTGGCCCATTGGCTGGAACTGCTTCCGCTGAAACTGGCCAAGCGCTCTGCCCCGCTCCGGGTACTTGAAGGCGGTAAGCTCGTCGTCCAGTGCGAGAACTCCGTGATTAAATCAGAGATTCGCTTTCACGAACGGGCGATGCTGGCGAAGATCAGGCTCCTGCGCGGATGCCAGGAAGTCCGGGCAATCAGCTTCGTGAACGCCTAATCAGTTCGATTTCGGCTCGTAGGGCTTCTGGAAGACGTCCTTGAAGTCGTAGACTTCCTTGAAGTCCTCGAGGTCGTCCTCGGGTGAACGACCAAACAGTCCGGTATCGATGATATTAAAGACAATATTGCCGACGTCGGCCGACTTCCGAAGGCCCCAGTTATGCAGGAGCGGGTAGGACATCGGGCCATAGGTTTCGAGCACGTGCTGACGGAAGCCTTCCAGTAACTGCGGACCGCTGACGTGCCGGTTCGTGGTACTCTTGCCTTTCTTAGGTTCACCGTGCGTGAGCTTCTGGGCGAGGTCGAGACCTAGACGGACCACGTCATAAGCCTGGGGCTGATAACGGGGATCCTTCTGGCGGATGATACGGACGGCTTCGTCGAAATCCATGATCAGAGCTTGGCGAGTTCGGAGAGGAGGCGGGCATTCTGCGCTTCGGTACCGACGGTCAGACGGAGCCAGCCCGTCATGCCATAACCCCGGAGCGGTCGCACGATCACGCCGGCCTTCTGCAGGATAGTGAAAGCCTCCTCGGCCTTCGGAATTTGCGCGGCGAGGAAGTTAGCCTTTCCGTCGATGAAGGCGAAGCCGAGTTTGTTGAGTCCGGCGGAGAGCTGCGCGATGCCCGCATCATTGACTTCACGCGTGCGGCGGACGAACGCATCGTCGTCGAGGGCGGCTTCGGCGGCGGCGAGCGCGGGGAGGTTTACGTTGAAGGGCTGCCGGACGCGATTGAGGAGACCACAGACTTCGGGCGAGCCCATGAGGTAGCCGACACGCAAACCGGCGAGTCCGTAGGCCTTGGAGAAAGTGCGCGAAAGCACGACCTTGCGGCCGGACTTCATGAGCGGACGGAGATCGGCGGACGCTTCGAGGTATTCCGCATAAGCTTCGTCGAGGCAGAAGATCACGTCCTCCGGCAACGAAGCGGCGAAGGCGAGGATATCGGCCGGGGCATCCGTTCCGCCGGTCGGATTATTCGGACTTGCCAAGAAGACGATGCGGGTCTTGGGCGTCACCGCGGCACGCATGGCCTTGAGGTCATGGCGATAGCCTGGCATCGGGACTTCGACCGGGGTCGCGCCAAAGAGCATCGTCGCAAGTTTGTAGACGATGAACGCCTGGGAGCCGAAGACCACCTCGTCGCCGGGACGAAGGAAAGCCTGGGCGAGCATGATCATCACCTCGTTCGAACCGTTGCCGATGACGAAATGACTCGGCTCCAGCGACCACTTCTTCGCCAGTTTCTCGCGCAGGAAGGTGCAGCCGCCGTCAGGATAAAGATGGCAGGTGTCGAGGGCCTTGCGCGCGGCGGCCAGACCGAGGGGTGAAGGGCCTAGCGGATTCTCGTTCGATGCCAGCTTAATGACGTCCGCGGGATCGAGCCCGAACTCACGTGCGACTACCTCAATAGGACGGCCAGCCTCGTAGACGGGCTGGGTGAGCACGGGCCGATTGGCTAGGTCTGAATAGGAAGCCATGGATAAGGCAATCAATGCGACTGTTCGCACGCTTGGCAAGCGTGAGCGACCATCCTCCCCGCTTGCCAGTGGCACCGCCGAGGCTTAAGCGTGCACCATGAAACTCGTCGTCACCGGCGCCTCCGGATTCCTTGGTCGCGAGGTCTGCCTCGCCGCCCTGCGACGCGGACATGAAGTCCTTGCCTTGGGTGGTTCCCGGGCGCCGACGATTCCGGGCGTGGCGCAGGCACGGGCGTTCGACCTCTGCTCAGAGGCAGCCCTTGAAGCCCTCCTCCTGGAGGAGTTCCCGCATGCCATCGTGCACTGCGCCGCCCTCCCCACGATCGAAACCTGCCTGGCTGACCCCGCACGTGCCAAAGCGCTCAATGCAGAGGTCCCCAAGAAGCTCGCCCAGCTCTGCTTCCACCTCGGGGCCAAACTCGTACACCTCTCGACCGACACCGTCTTCGACGGGGTCGCGGGTAACTATCAGCCTACCGATCGACCCTCGCCGCTCAATCTCTACGGCGAAACCAAAGCTGCTGCCGAAGTCGAAGTCCTACGCTACGGCCGTGAGCATGCCGCTGTCCTCCGCACTTCACCCATCATCGGTAATTCAGTCGGCGGAGACCGCGGCTTACATGAACGACTGTTCGCCTCCTGGAAGGAAGCGAAGCCGACACCTTTGTTCACCGATGAGATCCGCCAGCCTGTCGAGGTATCGAATCTCGCAGACGTGACCATCGAGCTGTGCGAGCGAAGCAATCTCTCCGGACTCTTCCACTGGGCCGGCACCGAAGCCATGAGCCGACATGAGATTGGCGTCCGAATCGCCCAACACTTCGGACTCAACGCCCACGCCTTGGTGCGCCCGATCAGCCGAGCCGAAGTTGCCTCGGCGGCCGCCCGCCCAAGAGACCTTAGCCTGCGCCTGCACCCATTGGCTGGAAAGCTTCGGACCCCAGCCCAGTCCTTTGAGGATCAACTCGCGCAACTGCGCGTTCCACGAGGTTGTGAAGACTGGTATGAGAAAGAGACCGGCCGAAAGGTCGTGCGTCGTCTGGAAAAAGGCATAGACTACTGAGCATGGATGTCCTTCCGCGCCAAGCCGCCGACGCCGTCGCCAACATGGCGGCGGATCTGATGCTCCTGGAGTCCTACCCTTCGCCCAAGAACATCCGCTTCCGCGCTTATGCCTGGTCGGAGCCCGCCTTCACCTTCGGCGTATCTCAGTCCTGGGCCAAATACCGTGAAATCGTACCCGCACGTTACCCTCTCGTCCGTCGTAGCACCGGCGGTGGCTTGGTTTCGCATCTGGATGACTGGACTTTCGCCTTGGTGATCCCTGACGGGCACCCACTCTTTAAGGCCGATGCGATGGCGAGTTACGCTGCCGTGCACGAAGCCCTGCTCCAAGCCCTCGTCATCCAGGGGCAGCCCGTGAAGCTTGCACCAATGCCTGCGGGCACGCGCGAATTCCAGTCACCCGACGATTGTGCCCAGCGCGCCGAACCTAACGACCTCGTTCGCAGCGACGATGGCCGCAAGGTCGCGGGCGCCGCCCAGAAGCGCACCCGGAGCGGGCTGCTCATCGAAGGCTACATCTGGCGTCCTTTCCTGCCCGGCTGTGACTGGGTGCGGTTTGAGAATGATTTTGTGCAGGCCCTCAGCACCGTCCTGAAAAGCCCAGCCTTACCCGTACCCGAACCGACCTACAATCAGTTCGATCATGAAGGCACGTGGGGGAAATTCGCTTCCCGCGAGTGGAACGAGCGGATCTAAGCGAAGAGATCAAGTTCTGGACCGGCCTCCTTGCCCTTCGGCTTAGGCGCTATGGCCTTCTTGGGCTCCGGCGAGGGCGTGGGCACTCCTGCCATCGGCGAGGCCTTAGCGGGCAAGCCAGAGCCTGCCTCGAGGCCCCCTAAGATCTCCCG
>CALEEU010000348.1 GCA_937875975.1 uncultured Opitutia bacterium
AGGGTTGAGCGCCCTCGCTCAACCGCGGCTGACCAAGGGTGGTCAGCCCTACCTAGCTCAAACTCAAAGGGAGACCGGAAGCCGGGAGCCATTGATTCGAGTGACGTGAGTTCCCCCGCTTAGCGCGCGGGGTCTTCTTCTTCGTCGTCGGCTGGGGGCAGGACGCCCTTCAGCAGTGCGTCGAGGGTCTTCTGCAGCTCGTCGCGCATCCGGCCGGCTTCGGCCTTGTCGACCGCCTTGATCTGCCAGCGGATGGCTTCTTCCTTCTTGCCTTGGAGCCAGCGAAGGCGGGCGAGCGTGTCGAGTTTATCGGGGTGTTCTTCCTTCGTCAGTTTCACCGCCTGCACGGCGCACTTCTCCGCGAGCGCTAGGTTACGGATCTTCTCAAAGGACTTCATCGTGAGCAGGCGCCAGGCAATTTCGTTCATCGCCTCCGCATCGTCAAACTCCTCGTCAGCCAGCTTGCTCAGCTGGGCGTAGAATTTCGTCGGATCACCACGAGCCAGGCCAATCTGAGCTTCGATGGATTCGCGGAGTTCCTGGCCTTCCTTCTTAGGGAGCACGCCGGCGGCAGCGGGTAAGGCTTTTTCAGCAGCATCCCAATCGCGTCGGCCCATCGCTTCGGAAAGCGCGTCGAGCTTCGCCTGCGCGGCGAGCATCTCAGGGTCGCCCGGTGTCTTCGAGGCGGGGACGGCGGGTTTGCTCAGGCGACGCTGCGGAATTTTGTCGGCAATCGGCGCGGCGGCGGCGAGGGGTGTGCCTGTGAGGATGTCGCCGATGATTTCCGGCGTGAGCTGTATCGGGTGGCCCATCCAAGCGATTTTGCCGTCGGCGACGACGAACGCATGGGGGATTCCGTTTACTTCGGCGGCCTCGAGCCAATCCTTGATGAAGCCCTTGCCGCCGATGGCGACGCGGTAGGACATCTTATCGCCTTGGGCCTTGAGGAAGTCTTTCGCGCGTTGCGTGGAGGCCGCGTCGCGTTCGGCTTCCCAGACGTTGACACCCGTGATGACGACGCCCTTCTTGCCCATCTTCTTGTGGAGGTCATCCAGGTGCGGGATCGCGGCGACGCACGGGCCGCACCAGCTCGCCCAGCATTCGAAGACGTAGATTTCGCCCTTCTTGAAATCCTTCACCGCCTCGCCTTGGAGCATCGACTCAGGTCGGGTGGCGGGAGCGGGATCGCCGACTTTCAGGCCAGCGGCGGAAAGGGTGGCCGTGAGCAGCAGCAGGAGCAGGGTGCGCATGGGTGAGATATAGGGGGAAGGGTGAGGGGAGGCAAGTGATGGGTGGGGTAGGGACAGCACCACGTGCTGTCCTAGGTGCAAAAGTGCAAATCGGCCTGCGGCCTGTGCAAAAGTGCAAAGGTGGATGCAGCGCTTCAGGTGGCGGGTGGCGGCCCTGGGTGGCAGGTGGCGGGGTAGGGTAGTGCTCAAAGGGAGACCGGAAGCCGGGAGGATGCTGGGGATATGCGGGCCGCCGCAGGGCGGCCGAGGGTAGGGGCGTGGCTTTGCCGCGCCCTCCTGTCTCTTGTGCGCCCAACCGCTAACCGCCAACCGCCAATACCTGTTGCGGAGTGCACGATGAATCGTGCCCCTACCATCATTCGCCCTGCGGCGAATAAATGTCCCCAGCACATCATCCGGTCTCCGGTCTCCCTTTGAGTTTATGTCTCTAAACAAAAAACCCCAACAGTGTCGGGGTTTTTAGCGGGGATCAGTCGTGGCTTATTTCTTAGCCGGGGCGGCGGGGGCGGCGGCCTTGGCTTCGGCGATGAATTCGCGAATCTTCTCGGCGTTAAGGGACATCGGGTGGCCGATGTAGGCGACCTTGCCGCCAGCGACGACGAAGCTGCAAGGGATGCCGCTCTGGCCGGCGGCAGTCATCCAGGCTTTGCCGACATCGCCGCGGGTGTCCTTGGCGATGGTGTATTCCATCTGCTTGGTGTTCTTGCGGACATACGCGTCGGCGGCCTCGACACCCGAAGAGACGTGGATGCTGATCACCTGCACGCCGTCTTCTTTGAGCTTCGCCTGGAGTTCGGCGAGATGAGGGATCGAGGCGACGCAGGGCGGGCACCAGGTGGCCCAGAATTCGATGACGTAGGTCTTCTTCGGATCGAGGCTGCTCACGCGGTCGCCCTTGATCCAAGCGGAAGGAAGTTTGCTCGGGGCTTTGTCACCGACGTTGAGCGTCGGACCTTTCGGAGCCGCGAAGCCGAGGGTGGCGAGGAGTAGGAGGAGGAGGGTGGGGAGGCGCATGGGGGTAGGTGTAAGGGGGGAGGGGGTGGGTGGCAAGGGATACGGAAGATGTCAGCGGTTGGCGGTTAGCGGTTGGCGGTTAGGCGATGAAAACTGAAGGATAACGTATTATTTCTGGCCGGCCGATTTGGTTGCTTGGCCGATTGGGTTCCTGTCCGCCAACCGCTAACCGCCATCCGCTAACACCTTTGGATAGGTGTCCGTAAACAAAAAACCCCGACGGGTGTCGGGGTTTTGGACCGGCTGGTGGCTGGCCTCAGGCCTTGGGAGCGTTGAATTTTGCGCGGATGGCTTCGACGACGGCCGGGTCGGCCAGGGTGGAGACATTGCCGAGTTCGCGGCCTTCCGAGATGTCGCGGAGGAGGCGGCGCATGATTTTTCCCGAGCGGGTCTTGGGGAGATCCGGGACGAAGACGATGCGCTCCGGGCGGGCGAACTTGCCGATTTTTACGTCGACCATGCCGTTCAGCTTCTTGGCGAGGTCGGCTTCGTTGACCGTCTTGGCGGCGGCGGATTTCAGGATGACGAAGGCCATGAGGCCCTGGCCCTTGAGGTCGTGCTTCACGCCGATGACCGCGGATTCGGCGACCGCCGCGTCTTCGATGAAGATGGCTTCCAGCTCGGCCGTGCCGATGCGGTGGCCGGAGACGTTGACCACGTCGTCGACGCGGCCGGTGATCCAGAGGTAGCCGTCCTTGTCGCGGATGGCGCCGTCGCCCGGGAAGTAGTATTTGCCGCCCCAGCGGTTCCAATAGGTATCCACGTAGCGCTGTTCGTCGCCGAAGATGCCCTGCGTGATGCCCGGCCAGGGCTTGCGGATGGCGAGGATGCCGTGGTCGGTCTCGTTGCCGTTCTCGTCGAGGACGGCGGCGTCGACGCCGAAGAAGGGCAGCGTGGCCGAGCCAGGCTTCGTGGGCGTGCAGCCAGGCATCGGGGTGATCATGTGGCCGCCGGTCTCGGTCTGCCACCAGGTGTCGACGATCGGGCAGCGTTCGGCGCCGATGTTACGGTGGTACCAGAGCCAGGCTTCCGGATTGATGGGTTCGCCGACGGAGCCGAGGAGGCGCAGCGAGGAGAGGTCGTGCTTCTTCACCCATTCGTCGCCCCACTTCATGAAGGCGCGGATGGCGGTCGGCGCGGTGTAGAAGACCGTGACCTTGTGGTCCTGGATGATTTTCCAGAAGCGGCCGAAGTCAGGAGCGTCGGGCGCGCCTTCGTACATCAGCACCGTGGAGCCGTTGAGCAGCGGACCGTAGACCACGTAAGTGTGGCCCGTGACCCAACCCACGTCGGCCGTGCACCAGAAGAGGTCATCGCCCCGAAGGTCGAAGACGTACTTGTTGGTCGAGTAGGCGTGGACCATGTAGCCGCCCACGCTGTGCATGATGCCCTTGGGCTTGCCGGTGGAGCCGGAAGTGTAGAGCAGGAAGAGCATCTCATTGGCCTCTTGCTGAACCGCTTCGCACTGGTCAGTGACCTTGGCGGCGGCTTCGTGATACCAGACATCGCGGCCGGCCTGCATGACGCAGCCCGCATCGGGTTTGCCTGGGTGGCGCTGGAGCACGAGCACGTGGGCGCAGGTCGGGCAATCCTTCACGCCTTCGTCGACCGTCTGCTTGAGTGCGAGGAATTTGCCGCGGCGGTAGCCACCGTCCATCGTGATGACCGCCTTCGACTTCGCGTCGTTGACGCGGTCGCGGATGGATTCGGCCGAGAAGCCGCCGAACACGACCGAGTGAACGAGGCCGAGGCGGGCGCAGGCCAGGACGGCCATCGCGAGCTCGGGGACCATCGGCATGTAGATCGCCACCGTATCGCCGCGCTGGAGTCCCATGCCCTTGAGCACGTTGGCGAAGCGGCTGACTTCGGAAAGCAGCTGGCGGTAGGTGATGCGGCGGACCTCGACGGCCTTGCCGTCGGCGGTGGGCTCGCCTTCGTAGACAATCGCGACCTTGTCGCCGAGGCCCTTGGCGACCTGCGCGTCGAGGCAGTTGTAGGCCACGTTGGTCTTGCCGTCCACGAACCAGCGGAAGAACGGCTTCTTGGATTCGTCGACGACCTTGGTCCACGGCTGGAACCAGGTCAGCTCCTTCGCTTCGTCGGCCCAGAAACCATCGGGGTCCTGGATCGAGCGGTTGTAGAGGGCGTTGTAGCCATCCATGCCCTTGACGCGGGCCTTGGCGACGAACGCAGCGCTCGGCGGGAAGATCTGCTCGTTAGAGCCGAAGCCCTCGGCGCTGGCCTTCTTGACGTCGTCGATTTCTTCGTTGGCGTCGGAATTCTGAGGGGTGTTGGCCATGTTATTTACGTTTGGAGCGAAGGATGAGGTAGATAGAAAAGGCGACCAGCAGGGCGAGGGCTAGCACAAGCCAGGGGGTGCCGGTGATATCAGGGCTGATTTCGGCAAATTGCAAGGGGAGTGCCATGGGGCAGTGGGGTGGGGAATATGAACCCAGCGGGTCGCCTTAGGGCAACCAAAACGCGGGGTCTGTGAGTAGTTTGACCCTTCCCTTGGCGGTTTGTTGCCTAAAGTTCGGCTACCAGTTCCGCGAATCCATCGACCACGCGCACGCCTAGGCCTTGGAGTCGCTCGCGGTGCTGGTGGCCGTGGGCGGCCAGCACGCAGTCGACGCCCATCGCGGCGGCGGCTTCGGCATCGTGAGCGGTATCGCCGATATAGATCACGTCCTCCGGGCGATGGGCCAGGTCGGACAGGTGGAGGCGCGCGCGCTCCTCCTTGCTGCCGGCGTGGATGTCGTGGCCGCCGCAGGTCTTGATGAAGTGGCGGTGGAGTCCGTAATGCGTGAGCGTCGTCGTGAGCAGGCTGCGCTCATAGGCCGAGAGCACCGAGTGCGTCAGCCCGGCCGCGGTGAGCCCGTCGAGGAGCGTCTCCGCGTGCGGGTGCAGTTCGCACTCCGTCTTGCGTTCCTCGTAGGCGGCCATGAAGCGCACGGACATCGCGCGGAAGGAGGCTTCGTCCGGCGTGAAGCCGATCGCCTGATAGACCTTGATGACCGGGAACTGAAAAATCTGGCGATAGCGGACCGGGTCGACGAGCGGATGGCCGTCTTCCTTGAGCAGACGGTTCAGCGATGCACAGCACAGCCATGTGTCATCGAGGAGCGTACCGTTCCAATCCCAGACGGCGTGACGATAGTCGGTAAGCTTCTTACGCATGGGCGGGCACCAAGGAGAAAGCCTCGATGGCCACGCCTTGGCAACAGTGGGCGAGATCGGGAGGCCGGCCGCTCACATCAAAGCCATCCCAGCGCAGCGGCAGGTCGCTCCAGGCGGTGGTGTCGGTCGAGCTGAGCTCATACGGTGCGTGGTGGACTTGACCGCGTACGAGTCGGCCGCCGCGTACCGAGAAGAAACTGTAACGTTCGGCCAGGTGGAATTCGAGCGAGCCAGGCGGGGCGACCTGCGGCGACGATACGGCCGACCAAGCGTATCGCGCCGTCTCCTGTTCGCCTTGGCGACGGCAGGACTGCGCGAGTCCCGGGCCGAAGGACATCGCGGCATGTTCGTAGGGCAGCCCAAAGCCCGCGCGGGCGATCATGACGGCCGGGGCACGGTCGCAGTCGAGCGAGAAGAACCAGACGCCGGGTTCGCCTGAAGCGTCGCGCACGTAGGTGCGCACGTTCAGCTCATTGAAGTAAGAGAGCCAGGGGAGGGCGGGCAGGCCGAGGGGGCGGACCGCGTTCATGCGGAAGCCGACGACTCCGAGGTAGGCCTTGCCTTCAAAGGTATCGACCGTGAGGCCGGCCGGTAGGCGGGACTGGATCGCCTCCGCCGCATATTCCCAATGCAGGAAGAAAAGGTCATCCCAACTTTGACGCATGACCGGGCGACGCGTCGGGCGGACGCGGGCACGCAGCAGTCGGTCGGTCGCGTCATTCACGCCCTCATCGTCCTCGGAGGGCGAAGCGGGTCAAGCGGACCGGCTTTTATTTCCCGTCGGCGAACGGCGGCTTCGACAGGTCGAGCTGGTAGAGCACTTGGTTATACTCCCAGCGTGGGGTCGGCTGCTTGTTGCTGGAGAAGGTGGTCGTGTAGGTGCCTTCGAAATGGATCACCGGCGAATCGGCCTGGAAGAATTCCGGATGTAGCACCGGATTGTAGAACGTGTAATCATCGTGCGAGAGCACCTTGCGCGCGTTGCCCCAAGGGCCGGCGGGGTCGGCCGCTTCGGCCAGCCAGATCTCACCCAAGAAGGAGGGCTTGCCGGACTTCTGCGTGAAGATCGCGAGCCACTTGCGGTTCCAGGGGTGCCAGGCGATGTGGCCCTTGTGCGCGACGATGGCCTCGCCGGTCGGCGTGGCGGCGGAAGTCGCGGCACGCATGGGCTTCCAGTTATCCGGATTCTTCCAGCCTTCATAGGTCGCCGGCGTGCGGAGGGTCGGGAACGGATTGCAGAAGAGGATCCATTTACGGCCGACCGGGTCCGTCCAAGGCACCGCGTGGCCTTCCGGCATCGGTGGGGCTTTGGGGTTGGCCGCGCTTTCCGTCCAGACGGTGTCGAGCGGGTGGAAGAGTTCTTCGTGTGGGTCCCATTCGACGAGATCCCAGCGATAGGCGTGCATCTCGCCCTTCGTTTTCACGGCGGAGGCGACCAGATGCGGTGTGCCTTTGGCGTCAGGTAGCGTAATCGCGCCCCAAACCCAGGTCGGGCCATCGCCGGGCACCTTCGCCACGCCGCGCGGACGGGATTCGGCCGGCGGCGGTCGGCGATCGGTCACGTAGGTGAAGGCGGGTCGCAGGGGCGGCTTCGTCGGCGGCACGAATTTGTCGGTCGACGCCGCGGAGACATTGAAGATGCCGAGCGGGTAGTGGCTCAGGTTCGTGTCGCCCCAGAACCAGAGTAGTTTCCCGCCGAGTTTCGCTGTCACCACGCTATCGGAGCCGAGCACGCCGCTTTCTTTCCAGTCGAGTTGCTCGCCGAGCTTTTGCGATTCCGCGAAGAGGCCCGCGCCCGTGAGGCGGCCGAGACGGCGGGCGAGGATGGTGCGTTCGACCGTGACCTTGAGCGTCTGGCCCGGCTTGGGCGTGAGGCGGACGCCGGAGTAGCCGAAGCCGTCGGCCTTCACGCCGTAGCCGTGGCCGTGGACGCTGAACCAGGTCTCGCGACCCATGAGTTCGGGGAGGTCGAAGGCGATCAGCCCAGCGTTGTCGGAGACGAAGCGGGCGCCGTGCACCGTGCGAAGCTCAACACCCGGCACGGCCCAGCCATCGCCCTTTTCGACGATCTCAATGCGGCAAGGCTGGGCGGCGAAACCCGTCGTCGCGAAGGCCAGCAAGCCAAGGAGCCAAGGGGTGAGCCTCATGGGTATAGTGTCGGCGGAATTGGCCGTGATTCAAGCCTGTGCGGGGCTTTTCGCTTGGAGCGGGGGCCGTCCGGGCTTACCTCTGGGACATGCTTCCGGAAGCCCGCCAGAAAGAGCTCAAGGCCTTCGCCGAGAAACTCGCGGACATCGCCCGCCGGGTCTTGGTTGCGGCGCACGCCCGGGTCGCCACCGACGTCGAAATCAAGTCCGACGGCACGCCCGTGACCGTCGCGGACAAGGAAGCCGAGCGTCAGATGCGTGCGGCCATCAAGCAGGCTTATCCCGATCACGGCATCCTCGGCGAGGAGTTCGGCCCCGAGAACGTCGACGCCGAGTATTGCTGGGTGCTCGATCCGATCGACGGTACCAAGTCGTTCCTTTCCCGCGTCCCGCTTTACGTCACCCTCATTGGCCTGCGCTATGAAGGGAAGCCCGTCCTGGGTGTCATCGACCAGCCCATTCTCTGCGAGCGTATCGTCGGCGACAACCTTACGTGCGAGCTCAATGGCCGGCCCGTGCGCGTGGCCGAGGTCGCGATGAAGGACGCCGTCGTCGTCTCGACCGACCTCGATAATATCCGCCGCCTGCATCGCGATGTTCGCTGGAACCGTCTCGCTGACAGCGTCGCCCATGTCCGCACGTGGGGCGATGGCTACGGCCACCTGCTCGTGGCGTCCGGCCGCGCGCACGTTGTCGCCGACCCCATTATGAACCCGTGGGACCTCGTGCCCGTGCTGCCCGTCCTGCGTGGCGCCGGTGCCGTCGTGACTTCCTGGGAAGGTGGCGATCCCATCAAGGCCGGCAACATCATCGCTGCGGCGCCGAAGCTGCACGCTGAGGTGATGCGGACGCTGCGCGAGTAAGCGCAGATCAGAGACGGATCTTCAACGAACGTCCGTGGGCGTCGAGACGCTCCATGCGCGCGAACGCGTCGACCACGCCGGCCGCCTTCTTGAGCGAGGCCGGATCGTATTGCACCAAGCTCGTACGGCGAAGGAAGTCGGCGACGCGCAGGCCACTGAAGAAGCGACCCGTGCCGCCGGTGGGGAGCGTGTGGCTGGGGCCAGCGGTGAAGTCGCCGAGCACCGTGGGCGTGTGGCTACCCATGAGAATCGCGCCGGCCGTGGTGATTTGCGCGGAGAGCTTCTTAAGCTTACCCTTTGCGACCATCAGTTCGAGGTGTTCAGGGGCGACGAGATTGGCGGCTTCGGCGGCGTCCTCGATTTTCGAGACGAGGATGACGCAGACCTTAGCGTTGAGCGCTTTCTTGATCTTCTCGCCGTGGGTGAGTGAGTTGGACTGCGAGCGTGCGGCGGCGAGGCACTTATCGGCGAAGGCTTCGGTCTCCGTCACTAGATAGAGCTTCTCCTTGCCGCTGCCGTGTTCGGCCTGCGCGCAGAGGTCGGCCGCGACCCACTCTGGCTTCGCGGTACGGTCGGCGATGATCATCACTTCGCTCGGGCCGGGGAGGAGATCAACGCCCACGAGGCCGAAGACTTGGCGTTTCGCTTCGGTGACGAAGGTGTTGCCCGGGCCGAAGATTTTGTCGACCGGCGTGACCGTGCTCGTGCCGAGGGCCATCGCCGCGACGGCTTGGACGCCGCCGATGGCGTAGACTTCGCGGACGCCGCAGAGGTAGAGCGCGGCAAGGATGTCGGGATTGATCTTCCCGTCTGGTCCGGGCGGCGTGCAGGCGCAGAGTTCCGGGACGCCCGCGACCTTGGCGGGCAGTGCGGTCATCAGTACGGTGGAGACGAGCGGGACTTGGCCGCCGGGAATGTAGAGGCCGCAGCGACGGATGGCGTGGTGGCGTTCGCCGACCGTGGCACCGTGCGGGTTCTTCGCCGTCCAGCCCTTAGGCAGCGTGCGGGCGTGGAAGGCCGTGACGCACTTCGCGGCTTCGTCGAAAGCTTTCTTCTTCGCCGGGTCGAACTGGGCGGCCGCTTTCTCCAGGTCCTTGAGCGGTACGCGAATCTGGCGGACCGTGAGCTTTGCGTGGTCGAACTTCGCCGTGTAATCGAGGACCGCGATATCGCCGCGGACCTTCACGTCGGCGATGATCGAGGCGACGGTCGCGCGCACGTCGGGCGCGGCTTCGCCCGAGCCCACGAAGGCACGGAGCTGGCTGCGGAAATCCTTATCGCTCGTGCGGAGGAGGGTCATGGGCTCAGAAGGTGGGGAAATCGAAGAGGCCGGCGGGAATCGCGGGATTGATCTGAATCTTACTGTAGGTGACTTCGCCGGATTTGCGACCCTCGACGTGGATAGTCTCTTTGGTGATGAAAGTGACTCCTTCGACCTTGGTCGTGGAGACGACCGTCTGGCGGATCAACTCGCGGGTGGGCGTCAGCTGGTCCGAGGCGACGAGGGCGAAGGTCTTGGCGTCGAAGTGGCGCGTGATGCGGAAGCCGCTATCGTAGGCGTAGTGGACCGCGTGGACTTCGCGGCCGTCGACGCTGGTGAGCCCTTTGTATTCCGCGGTGCCGCCGGAGGTCGGGAGTGCGAAGAAGGCGAGGTCGTCGCGGGCCATATCCTGCAGCTTGCGCAGTTCGGCGTAGTTCACCACGCGGAGTTCGCGGCGAGAGCCAGGGTCCTTCAGTCGGGTGGTCCAGCCTTCAAGGCGTCCGGCGCAGATGACCGTCTCGACCGCCGACGTGTCGTCGAGGCTGCGCTGATGGCGGAGAGTCGGGGCGGCGAGCGTGAGCGTCATCGAGCTCGGCGACTCGCCTTTATCGTCGACGGACACGAATTCCATCCGGAGCGTCTTCACCTTTGTCAGGGCGGCAGGGTCGGAGGCGAGGGCCGCGCGGGCCTTGGCGACGACGTCTTCGAGGGTCAGCGGCTTGTCCGCCGCCAAGGCCGAACCTGCGAGCAGCAGCAAGGTGCAGAGCACGGGAAGTAGGAGGCGGAAGGCCATCGGAAACCCGATGTTGGGCGAGGGTGACTGCTTGGCAAGCATCGGAAGGACGGTGTCCGCCGCTTCCGAAGGGCTTAGCGTTCGCCGGTCGCCTTGAGCAGGCCCGCCACGTCGCAGCGGCCTTCGTACAGCGCCTTGCCGACGATAGCGCCGACGAGGTTCGGATAGGCCTTGGCCATCTCCGCGAGACGCACGACATCTTCCGTGCCGGACACGCCGCCGGAGGCGATCACGCCGCAGGGGCAGGCTTGGAGGACTGCTTCGAGCGACTTCCAATTCGGGCCCGTGAGCATGCCGTCGGTCGCGATGTCGGTGTAGATCACCGTCGAGACGCCGAGCTCGCCGGCTTCCTGCGCGAACTCCGTGGCCTTGAGGGCCGTGACGGCCGTCCAACCTTTGACGGCGACGAGGCCGTCCTTGGCGTCGATGCCGACCGCGAGGCGCGGGCCGTGGGCCTTGGCCATCTCGCGGAGGAAAGCGGGATCAGTCGCGGCGCGCGTACCGATGACGACGCGGCTCGCACCGGCGGCGTAGGCGGCTTCGGCGGTCGCGCGATCGCGCATGCCACCACCGAACTGGATCTTCGGCCCGAGCGCGGCGATGCGCTGGAGTATCGGGAGATTGAGCGGGGCGCCGCCGAAGGCGCCATCGAGGTCGACGACGTGGATCCAGGCCGCGCCGGCCTGGGCGAAGACGATCGCTGGTTCGACCGGGTCTTTGTAGTAGTCGGTGCGCGCGTCATCGCGACCCTGGCTGAGGCGGACGCAGCGACCGCCGCGGATATCGATGGCCGGATAGGCGAGCATGGGAATCAGGAGGCCTTCTTCTTCGGCGTGGCGGCCGTGACCGTGACCGGCTTCTCGCCGCGGATGGCTTCAGCCGTCACCGTGAACTTCGAGCCAGGGGTGGCTTCGGGCAAAGCGTACATCGTGTCGAGCAGGACGCCTTCGAGCACGGAGCGCAGGCCGCGGGCGCCGGTGCCGAGGGCGAGCGCCTTGTCGGCGGCGGCCTCGAGGGCTTCGCGACTGAATTCGAGGGACAT
>CALEEU010000349.1 GCA_937875975.1 uncultured Opitutia bacterium
TCAACTCCCTGAAACTCGCTGGGGCCCAGACGCTTACGCTCACCGGTCTCCTGACGAACACCACGGGCGGCGTCCTCTTTGATAATAGCACCGGTGCGGCCACCATCACGGGCGGTACGCTCGGCGACTCCGCCACCGAAGTCATCATCACCACCGGCGGTTCGACGCCTGCTAACGCGTTGACCATCAGCTCGTTGATTTCGGGTGGCACGGGTTTGCTGACCAAGGCCGGCGACGGCCTCCTGATCATCACCGGCGCCAACGCCTTCACCGGCAGCGTCAACATCAATGCCGGTACCTTGCAACTTTCCGGCAGCTCGGCCGCCATCGGCACCGCCCAGACCGGTTCGACCTTCCTGAATCTCCGTCAGGGCGCGACCCTCGATCTCAACGCCGCCGGCGCCCCTGGTTCGAATTGGCCGGGCGTGGGCAATGCGCCCCGTTTCTCGGTCGGGGCCCTCGTCGGCACGGGGTCCGTCGTCAATACCAACGCCTCGCCCGCCGTCATCACCCTGGTCAACGGCGCCGCGAACGGCACCTTCAACGGCCTGATCAACCAGACCGCCGGAGCTATCACCATCGTCAAGAACGGCGCCGGTACCCAGTCCCTCACCGGCCTGAATAATTACACCGGCCCCACCGTCATCCGCGCCGGCACGATCGCCGTCACGACCCTCGCCAACATCGGTCAGGATTCCTCCATCGGCCGCGGCGACGTCGCCGACAATGCCGGCTCGCTCATCTTTGATGGCGGCGCCCTGCGTTACACGGGCTCCTCGACGGCTTCCTACGACAATAAAACCGTCAACATCTTCCAGGCGACCCAGACGCCCTCCGTCGCCATCGATCGCCTCTTCACCCTCGCCGGCAACGGCGAGATCCAGTCTCACGGCACCTATGGTTCGGGCACGATGCAGCGCGCGGACAATCAGGCCGCCCTCGTCTTCACCAACACCGGCGACATCGCCTTCCTCGGCACGGGCAACCGCACGCTGACGCTCGGTGGTAATTCCACCGGCGACAACCAGATCAATCTCCGCCTGATCGACAACCCCAACGGTGGCGCCCTGACGGTCAGCCGTTCGGGTTACACTGCCTACTGGACCCTAGGTAACCAGAACAACACTTATTCGGGCCCGACCAACATCCAGGGCGGCGCGCTCATCGCCCTCGACGGTGCTTCGTTGCCCGTCACCTCCAACCTGCGCTTTCCCCAGGATTGGGCGGGCAATTCCTTCTTCCAGTCCAGCGGCGTTTTCAACCGCACCCTTGGAACCGGCACGGCGAACAGCCAGTGGCAGGCCGGCCCGAACACCGGTTTCGCCGGCTTCGCCGCCGACCGCGCCAAACTCGTCGTCGACTGGACGGGTCAGAACCTGGTCTGGGGCAACGCCGACGGCACCGCGAACTTCCTGAAGGGAGCCTCCTTCGCCCTCAATTCCGGCAACTCCTTGGCCGACATCGAGCTCCGCGGCGATTTCGAGATCCGCACGAACGCGCCCGTCGCCGCCGGCGTGCTCACCACCTCCGAAGCCCGCGCCAATACGGCGACCATCAGGCTCGCGGGCGGCAACGCCTCCTTGCTCGCGGTCGGCCAGCTCATCACGGGGACCGGCATCCCCGCTGACACCTATATCACGAGTTACAACACCGCGACCGAGATCAATCTCAGCAAGACCATCACCTCCATCGCCTCCGGCGTCGCTCTGACGGTCTCCGGCGCGGGCTTCCGCGACATCATCGTCAACGACAACGGCTTCACCGGCCTCGACTTCGCGACCATCTCCGGCGTCATCTCCGGCACGGGCAATCTCGCCAAGCAGGGCGGGGGTCCGCTGCTCCTCGGCGACGCCAACACCTACACCGGCAACACCATCCTGCGTGCGGAGCAGCTCGTCGTCTCGTCCATCGGCGCCGCCGGCGCCACGGCCTCTTCCCTCGGCGACAACGTCGCCGGCGGCTGGCTCGAACTCGGTAATCCGGGCGGCGGCAATACCGTCACCCTGACCTACGCCGGTCCGGGCGAAATCGCGACCCGTGCGATCTACCTTTCCGGTACGACGGGTTCCCGTCGTATCGAGGCCAGCGGTTCGGGTCCGCTGACCCTGACGAACGTCGTCAACACCAGTTCGACCAACGGCCTCACGGCCTTCACCTCGACGAATAACCGCATGCTCGAGCTGCGCGGCGTCAACACCGACTTCAACACCGTCTCCTCGGTCCTGGCCAACTCGGCGGCCAACCAGGCGCTCCGTGTCTACAAGGCCGACCAAGGCCTCTGGGTCCTCACCGGTGCCAACACCTACACCGGCGCCACCCGCGTCGACGGCGGTTCCCTCGGCTTCGCTTCGACGGCCGCCATGGGGTCCCGTCCCAACGCCGGCGGCACCGTCAACGTCGTCACCAACACCAAGACCATCACGTTGGCCACGGGGAATACCACGGGTCTCGCCGTCGGTACCTACGTCAACGGCCCGGGTCTCGGCTTCGGGGATACCGTCGCCGGGGTGACGAATTCGACCACCTTCACCATCACCGCTTCCGGCAACCGGACCATGGTCGCCGG
>CALEEU010000350.1 GCA_937875975.1 uncultured Opitutia bacterium
CCGTGCGCGACGAATTCCATGTAGAGCGAATCGTCGCCGCCGTAGAGTTTGTCGCCGATGACGGGATACCCGAGCCAGAAGGCGTGCGCGCGGATCTGGTGCTTACGGCCGGTGTGCGGCTGCACGCGCGCGAGGGTGTAGCCGTTACGCACGAGCACGGGCTCGAAGAACGTCGCGGCGGGCAAGGTGCCGGGGCCTTCGCGTACGGCGGTCTTCACGACGACCTGGCTGGTCTCGTCGGGGCCGAGCGGTTGGTCGACCATGACGGGCTCCTTGAGCTCACCCTTGAGTAGCGCGTAGTAGGTCTTGATCACCATGCGACGCTCCATCGCGGTCTGCGCAGCGGAGGCAGCATCGTAATGCTTCGCGATGAGGATCACGCCACTGGTCTCGCGGTCGAGGCGGCTGACGAGGTGCGAGACATCCATCTGCTTCCATTCCTTGACCGCGCCGACGAGTGACGACCATGGGCCGTCCTTCGACGGGTGGCAGACGAGCCAACCGGGCTTATCGAAGACCATGTAGTCATCGTCTTCCTGAATCAGCCACTTCGGCAGCTCCGCCGGATCGACCTTCGGCGTGGTGCTGCTCGGCGGCACGAAAGAATAGTCGGTCATCGCGCGGAAGGCAGGCGATCCTGCCAACTGTCGGGGAGCCCGTGGCCACGTAGGCGCGCGAGGACTTCGCCGACGAGATAAAGCGACCCGAGCACGACGATGGTTCCGCCTTCAGCGGTGCACGCGGCCGGCGATGGGAAGAGTTCCGCGACCGACGCACGGCGCACCTCGCCACGGAAATCGGTCGGCACGAGCGCGGCGAGTTCCTCGACGGAGCAGGCGCGTTCGTTATCGGGCCGGACGAGCACGAGTCGGCCAGCGGCCTTGGCGGCGGCGGCGACGAGCGGTCGGGCGCGATCAACGCCAAGCGCGCCCACGATCACGGTCGGAGCGTTCAGCGCGGCGAGCAGCGGGGCGACGGCGCGGATACCTTCTTCGTTGTGCGAACCGTCGACAATCAGTCGACGCCCGTCGATGAGACGGAATTCCTGCCAGCGGCCGGCCCACTCGATGGAGCGCAGCGCAGCGCGGGCCTTGGCGTCGTCAATGGGCAGTCGCGTCGCCAGCTCGCAGGCGAGCAGAGCTGCACCGGCGTTACGACGCTGGTGTTCGCCGGCGAGGTTCGTCTCGGGCAGGCCGGACGGGAAACGGTCGCGGACGAAATGGAGCGGGGCACCGACCTCGCGGGCGCGGGCGACGATGACGGCTTCGGCTTCAGGCGGCACATCGCCCACGACGCATGGCACGCCGGGCTTAATGATACCGGCCTTCTCCGCAGCGATGGCGGCAAGCGTCGGGCCAAGGTATTCCTGGTGATCGAGGCCGATGGACGTGATCACGCAGACTTCTGGCGAGCAGACATTGGTGGCGTCGAGGCGTCCGCCGAGGCCCGTCTCGAGGATGGCGACGTCGACCTTGCGTTCGGCGAACTCCAAAAGCGCCGCGGCGGTGATCAGCTCAAAGAAGGTCGGGGCGTTTTCCGGGTCTTCGGCGCGGATGGCTTCGTAATGCGGGCGCAGGCGCTCGGCGAGGGCGACGACTGCGGCGTCGGAGAGCGGTGTGCGGTCGACTTGGATGCGTTCGCCAATCGCGACGAGGTGCGGGCTGGTGTAGAGGCCCGTGCGGCGACCCTGCGCGCGCTGGATTGCCTCGATCATCGCGGAGGTCGAGCCCTTGCCGTTGGTGCCGGCGATGTGGAAGCACGGCTGCGCGCGCTCGGGATTACCGACTCGTGCGGACAGCAGACGCATACGGTCCACGCCGAGGCGCGAACCGAGGTTACGTAGTCCCGTCAACCAGCGGAGCGTCTCTTCAGGAGTCATCTCCGCGGCGGGCGCGCTCAGGCGCGGCTCTTCACGGCCTTCACCTTCACCTTACGGTGGGCGAGGGCGCGGAGGAGGCTGGCGAGCTTCGACTTCATCTCCTTACGGTGGATGATCATGTCGATGAGGCCGCGCTTCAGGAGGAACTCGGAAGACTGGAAGCCTTCGGGCAGATCTTGATTGGTCGTCTCCTTGATCACGCGGGCACCGGCGAAGCCGATGAGCGCGCCGGGTTCGGCGACGATGACGTCACCGAGGGTCGCGTAGCTGGCCATGACGCCGGCCATCGTGGGATTGGTGAGGACGGCGATGTAAGGCAGGCCGGCCGCGCGGAGTTTCGCGAGGGCGGCGCTGGTCTTGGCCATCTGCATCAGGGAAAGGATCCCTTCCTGCATGCGGGCGCCACCGGAGGCGCAGACGACGACGCACGGGCACTTCAGCTTGATCGCGCGCTCGATGGCGCGGGTGACTTTCTCGCCGGCGACGGAGCCCATCGAGGCGCCCATGAACGAGAAGTCCATGATAGCGAGGGAGACCGGGAGGCCGTCCATCAGGCCGTGGCCGCAGACGACGGAGTCGCGGAGGCCGGACTTCTTCTGGTGCTGGGCGAGGCGCTCGGGGTAGGAACCGCCGGCGGTGAATTTCAGGGGGTCCTTGGAGACCAGCTTGCTGTCGGTCTCCTTCCAGGAGCCGTCGTCGATCAGGAGGGCGATGCGGCGCTTGGTGGACAGGCGTTCGTGGTAGCCGCTGATCGGGAAAACGTTCCAGTTGGCCTCAAGGTCCTTGGTGTAGACCATCTCGCCATCGAGGGGACACTTGGTCCAGAGACCCGCCGGGATATCCTTCTTCTTAGGAGTCGGGGTGTGCGTGCGCTTGCGGAAGACGGCCATGGTGAATGCCCGGACATTGAAGCGTTCTCTGCGAAAGCGAAAGGGTAAACCTGCCCCACAACCCTCGAAAACCAAGGGAAAGTGGCGTTTAACCCGACGCCGCCGGCTCAGCGCGGGCCGCGTTCGGTGCCGGCGAGACGCTCGAGGAGTTTCTCGTAGGCGTTCACGGCGCGCTCAGCCATGACGAGTTCGAAATTCTCGTTCGGGGCATGGAGGTGCGACTCGGGCGTGAACAGCCCGATCATGACGGAATCGAGGCCGGTCTCGCGACGGATATCGCCAATGATGGGCACGCTACCGCCTTCGCGGAGATAGAGCGGGCGTTTGCCAAAGGCTTCGCCGATCGCTTTGTCGGCCTCACGGAAGGCCTTGGCGAGGACGGGATTCTGGCCGGCCGGCGTGTTCGGGCGATCAGGCGGGCAGACGTAATAGGCCGCATTGCCCTGCATCTCGATGAGGTCGACGCGCACGCCTTTCGGGGCGCGGGCATGGATGGCTGCGGCGACCTTGCGGTGCACGTCGGCGGGATCTTGGCCAGG
>CALEEU010000351.1 GCA_937875975.1 uncultured Opitutia bacterium
TTAATCGGCGGAAACGGGGACTTGGGCTTGGTTTGGGGTTGCTGGAAGGCTGACCCTTGGTGTCATTCCGGGCAGTGCGCATCCTTGATCGCTATATCCTCGCCGAATGGGCCAAGGTCTTCGCCCTGACGCTGCTCAGTTTCATGGGTTTGCTACTGCTTTCCGAGGGGTATAACTGGATTCCTGACTTCCTCGGCTGGGGCGCTTCTTTCGGTACGATTCTGCAGTTCATGCTCCTGAGCTTGGTGAATGACCTGTCGATGCTGATTCCGATCTCCTTGCTGATCTCGGTGATCTTCGTCCTCGCGACGATGAACCGAAATCACGAGATCTCCGCCGCCCGCGCCGCCGGCATTGGCATGTGGCGCCTGACGGCCCCGCTTTGGGCAGCTGGTCTCTTCCTGGCCGGCCTCCTGGCCCTCCTGAACGCCGTGCTGGTGCCCGACGCGCTGGATGCCCAGAATACCCTCGTCGAGGAAGCCCAGTTCGCCGCGCTCAAATCCAAAGGCGGCACGGTCATCCCGAAAGGGCAGGCTTACTCGGTCTCCTTCGAGAACGCGAAGGCCCGCCGCCTCTGGCTCATTTCCAATCTCGGTCTCTCCACCGGCCAAGCCTTCGAGGTCATCGTCCATTCGTTCGACGAGAAGAACCGTGAAATCCGTTGCGTGACGGCTCGCTTCGCCGAATTCCGCAAGACACCGCAAGGCTGGCGCTGGACCTTCCGCGATGGACGGGAAATGCGCTTCGATCCGGCGACCGGCTCGCTCATGGCTCAGCCCCGCTTCAAGGAACTCACGCTGCCGGATTACGATGACGATCCTGAGGTGATGTTCTATTCGACCAAGGACCCGGATAAGCTTTCGCTGCGCGAGGTCTCCCGCTTTGTCGATCAGTCTGGCTCCAACCCCGGCGGTCAGAACGCCGCTTACGCGATGCGTTACCACTCAATCATGTCCACGCCGGTCATCTGTCTGATCGTCGTCGCTGTCGCGATTCCGTTCTCTGTCGGTGCCGGTCGCATTAGCCCGATGGTGGGCGTCGCCAAGACCTTCGGCCTCTTTCTCACTTTCTACTTCCTCACCTCGTTCTGCGCCGCCTTTGGCGAGAGCGGCGCGCTGCCGCCGATGATCGCGGCCTGGATTCCTGCCGTGCTGGTCGCGGCTTGGGTCATCCCGAAGCTGAGGTCCGTCAATTAATCCATGCTTAGAGCTATTCGTATCCGCCCCGGACGTCCCGTGCGCGCACTCCGGGGTCACCCCTGGGCCTTTCTCGGCGAAGTCGAATTCGTCGGCGAGCCGCCGGTCGACGGCGATTGCGTCGAACTGACCGACCTCAAGGGCCGCTGCCTCGGCGCGGGCCTCTGGAACGGCAAGTCGCAGATCGCCTGGCGCCGCTACTCGCGTCGTCCGATCACCCTCGATGGCCCGCTCCTCGAAGAGCTCGTGACGGCTTCCGTCAACCGCCGCGCAGGTAAGTCGGTCTGCCGTCTCATCTGGTCCGAGGCCGATAGCCTCCCGGGCTTGGTGGTCGACCGCTATAACGACCTGATCACGATCCAAGCCCTGACCTGTGGCATGGACCGCCGCTTGGCCACGATCATCGACGTGCTGCAGCGCCTGCTGCAACCGCGCGAGATCGTCCTCCGCAACGACGCCTCCACGCGCAAGCTCGAGGGCCTGCGTCAGGAAATCCGCACGGTCTCGGGCAAGCCGCTCGAGCCTTCCTGGATGGAAGTCGGCGGCGTGCAGGTGCTCATCGACCTCATGGGTGGCCAGAAGACTGGCACCTACCTCGACCAGCTCGACCAGCATCAGAATGTCGCGAAGCTCGCTAAGGGTCGTCGCGTGCTCGACGCCTTCTGCAATCAGGGCGGCTTCGGCCTCGCCTGCGCCAAGGCTGGCGCCACCAGCGTGCTCGGCCTCGACCAGTCTGAGGACGCCATCGCCGCCGCCCGCTCGGCGGCCGAACGCAACGGTCTCAGCGCCTCGTTCGAAGTCGCCAATGTCTTCGATTGGTTCACGGAACACCGCGAAGCTTCCTTCGATCTCATCGTCCTCGATCCGCCGCCCTTCGCCCGCAGCAAGGACGCTGTCGACGGCGCGCTCCGCGGTTACAAGGAGTTGAACCTCCGCGCCCTCCGCCTGCTCGCCCCAGGCGGCATCCTGGCCACCTATTCCTGTTCACACCGCGTCTCGGAAGAGATGTACCTCGAGGTCATCGAAGACGCCGCTTCAGATGCCCGCCGCGAGGCCGTCGTCCTCGAGCGCACCTCCCAGCCGGCCGACCACCCGGTGCTGCTGAACTTCCCTGAGAGCCGTTATCTCAAGGGCTTCATCATTGAGATTCGGGCTTAACTCCCGGACCGCTTCCGCTTTCATCGCGCCATGATCGTCTCCCTCCGCGGCAAACTCATCGAAGCCGGCGTCTTGCGCGTCGTCATCGAGTCATCGGGCGTGGGCTACGAGGTCAACGTGCCCGTCACCACCGCGGAGCGTCTCCCCAAGCTCGGTGCGGAAGTCTTCCTGCTCATCCATCACGTCTTCCGCGAAGACGGCCAGGCCCTCTACGGCTTCGCCATCGCGGAAGAGCGTGAGTTCTTCAAACTGCTCGTCGAGAAGGTGTCGGGCGTCGGCCCCAAGATGGCGCTCAACATCCTCAGCCGTCTCGCGTTGCCGATTCTGCGCGACGCGATCCTGCGCGGGGACGTCGCTTTACTTTCCCAGTGTCCGGGTATCGGCAAGAAGACCGCCGAACGCCTCGTCATGGAACTGAAGGATAAGGTCGGACTCGAAGGTGCCGCCACCACGGTTGTCTCAACGTTAGCGTCGGCGAGTGCCGTCGCCCCCACGCCTGCTTCTGACGCCCTGGCTGCGCTCATCGCGCTTGGCTTCAAGCCTGTCGACGCCGACAAGGGCGTGCGCACCGCGCTCACGAAGCTCGGCGCCGGCGCGACCGCTGATCAGTTGGTGAAGGCGGCGCTCGGGCGCTGAAGCGTGGGAGGTGTTAGCGGCTGGCGGTTAGCGGTTGGCGGTTAGGATGATCCGATTCAGGTGGAGGGAGATGTATTTTCAGGTCCCGGGTCTCGGCCGTCGGATGTCTGGTTCAGGTATTCAGGTCCCGGTGCTGATACCCGAACCCGTGCCCGAACCCGTACCTGTAGCCGAGACCCGACACCCGTAATGAATGCCAGAGGAAACCACGCGGAGCTGTCCCTGCCTAGATGCATGGGCTTTCCTAACCGCCAACCGCTAACCGCTTACCGCTACGACCTGTCTTATCTCAGTCCGAGCACATCTTCCATGCCATACAGGCCGGCGGGCTGGCTCTTCAGCCAGCGGGCGGCGCGGACGGCGCCACGCGCGAAGATCTCGCGGTTGGAAGCCTTGTGCGTGAGTTCGAGGCGTTCGCCTTCGGCGGCGAAAAGGACGGTATGGTCGCCCACGACGTCGCCGCCGCGGATGGCGTGCACGCCGATCTCATCGAGCGGGCGTTCGCCGACGAGTCCGTCGCGGCCGTGCTTAAGGGCATCCTTCGCGAGCTGGCGCTCTTCGAGGAGGATCTTGAGGAGCGTCTCGGCGGTGCCGGAGGGCGCGTCCTTCTTGAGGCGGTGGTGCATCTCGAGCACCTCGACGTCCCAGCGGCCGGCATCGGCCAGCGAGCGGGCGGCCTGGCGGACCAGCGCGTTGAGGAGCGTGACACCGACGGAGTAGTTGCCGGCCCAGACGACCGGGAGGCCCTTGATGGCAGCGGTGATCGCGGCCTTCTCTTCAGCCGTGTGACCCGTGGTGCCGATCACGAGGGGCTTCTGTTGCTGGGCGCAGAGCTGCGCGACCGAGAGGGTCGTGGAGTGGAAGGAGAAGTCGATGACCACGTCGGCGGCAGCGATGTGCGCGGCGAGGTTATCGCCCTGGTCGACGCCAGCGGCGATGACGGCCTTCTCGGAGGCGGCGACGTTGACGATGGCGAGGCCCATGCGGCCCTTGGCACCATTGAGGAGAATGCGGATGGGCTGGCTCATCGGAGGGAGGCGAGGGTGGCGTCGGCGACCTTCTCGACGAGAAGGCGATTGGCTTCGGACATCTCGCAAAGGGGCAGGCGGACTTCGTCCGAGCGGATGATCCCGGCGCGCATCATGCAATGCTTCACGGGCACCGGGTTCGGTTCGACGAAGAGCGTCTTGAAGATGTCGGCCAGCTTATCGTGCAGGACCTTCGCTTCGGCGAACTGCTGCGTGCGCGCGAGCTTCGCGAGCTGGGCGACCGGGCCGGGGATGAAGTTCGACGCGACGGAGATGATGCCTTGGCCGCCGACTTGGGCGAAGGGCAGGGTCAGGGAGTCGTCGCCGCTGAGGACGATGAATTCCTGATCGGACTCGCGCACGAGACGCGCGGCCTTCTCGACCTGACCGCCGGCTTCCTTGATACCGATGATGTTCGGGTACTTCTGGCGGAGGCGCAGGGTGGTCTCGACGGTGATCTCGATGCCACAGCGGCCCGGGATGGAATACAGGATGATCGGCTTCGCGGTGGATTCGGCGAGCAGGGCGAAGTGACGGAAGAGACCTTCCTGGCTGGGCTTGTTATAATACGGGGCCACGAGCAGGAACGCGTCGGCGCCGGCTTCGTCGGCACGCTTCGTGAGGTCGAGGGCTTCGGTCGTGGCGTTGGAGCCCGTGCCGGCCATGACCGGGACGCGGCTAGCGGAGAACTCGACCGTCTTGCGGATGACTTCGATGTGCTCGTCGTAGTCGAGGGTGGGGGACTCGCCGGTGGTGCCGACGGCGACCAGGCCGTCGATGCCGTTCTGGATCTGGAATTCGACCAGCTTCTTCAGGTCATCCCAGGCCACCGCTCCATTCAGGAAGGGGGTGACCAAAGCCGTATGGGCTCCCACGAAAGCGCGGGGGCCGAAGGGGCGGCGAGAGGAGTTGGAACCGGTCGAAGACATTGGGCTGGATGTGACCCCAGAACCAACCGCCCCCTGCTGAAAGAGACAAACCCAAAAACCCCGCCCAGTAAGCCGAACCCCGCTTAAGGGGCCGGACCGATGAGGATTCGGTTGTTTTCGGTATCCGTCACGTAAAGGCGACCGTCGGGTCCGATGCGGGCGCCGTGCGGGCGATTGAGCTGCGTGCCGGCCCAATCCGATCCAACCGTCGCGCCTTTCTTGCCGTTGCCGATGATGGTGCGGATGGTCTGCTTGACGGGATCGTAGAGGCGGAGGCAATGGTTCTCCGTGTCGAGGATCAGCACGTTGCCCTTGGCATCCATCGTCACGTATTTCGGGCCGCGCATCGTGGCGTCGGCCGCCGAGCCATCGGTCGCCGGACCAGCCTTGCCGGCCTTGTTCACGACCACGCTGACCTTGCCATCCTTGATCGCGGTGAGCGCGTTGCCGCCGCGCAGGAGCGCGTAGACCGTGCCGTCTTGCGCCACGCAGGTCGCGCGCACGTCGCCCATCGGGGCTTCCAGTGCCGGCGTGCCGTCCTTCGGGAGGCCGCGCTTGCCGTTGCCGGCGAGCGTTGTGACGATTCGCGTTTTGAGGTCGATCCGGCGGACGCGGTGGTTGCCGATATCGGCGATGGTCATGAACGCACCGTCAGGGCCGAGTGTACCGCACATGGTGATGTTGAATTGCGCGAGTTCGGCCGGGCCGCCGTCGCCGGCGAAGCCGGCCTTACCCGTACCCGCGAAGAGCGTCGCGACATGGGTCTTCGGGTCGAGTCGGACGATGCGGTGCTGGAAACTATCGGCGAGGTAGATGGCGCCGTCGGGCGCGATCGCGATGTCGTGCATGCCGTCGTAGACGGCCGGCGCAAGGTCGAGGCGCTTGGCGGGTGAGGGGAGATTCGGCGTCTTGCCCATGCTGTTCCACTTCACGCCGGAGACATACTCGATCTTGCCGCCGTGCAGCTTGAAGACCCGGTTCGCGGGCTGGAACTCCACGCCGTACGCGTCACCCTTGGCGTCGAAGGCGATGCTGAAGGGCTCGTGTAGGTCCTCGGCACCCGGGAGCTTGACGACTTCGATGGCGGCGAAAGCCGAAGCGGCGCAGGCGAGCAGGGGGAGCAGACGGGAGAGCATGCGATGTTCATAGGGTGCCGGCGGGGTTGTTCAAGACCTCTGCGGGAAAATGGTTCGACCTCGGGCCCGGCGCCTCCACCTTGGCGTCTCTCGTGCCTGCACCGCTTCCATTGATCATTCGCGAACTCGGCGGCTCCGGCGCACCGCTCGTGGTGCTGCATGGCCTGCTCGGTTCGTCGCGCAATTGGCAATCCGCCGGCGTGGCGCTCGCCGAACGCAGCCACCGCGTACTGGCTCCCGATTTACGAAACCACGGTTCGTCGCCCTGGGCAGACGACTGTTCCTATGCGGCGTTAGCTGGGGACGTCATCGCGATGTTGGACGGACTTGCACTCGGTCCTGTGCACCTCGTCGGCCATAGCATGGGCGGCAAGGCCGCGATGCGTCTCGTGATGGACCGACCCGACCTCGTGTCGCGCCTCACCGTCGTCGACATCGCTCCGCGTGCCTATTCCGACCGTGTCCGCGTCGAGTTTGCCGCGATGAACGCGCTCGATCTTTCCGCGGTGACCTCACGCAAGGATGCGGAGGAGAAGCTCGCCGCGCAGGTGCCCGAGTGGGGCATGCGTCAGTTCATCCTGACCAACCTCGGACAGGATGCCGAAGGCCGCTGGCGATGGACCGTCAATCGCGAGGCGCTGACGCGTTCGCTGCCCGAGATCCTTGGTGACCCTCTGGCTGACGGCGAAATTTGGAATGGCCCGACGCGTTTCCTGCGCGGCGGAAAGTCCAATTATATCCGCGACGAAGACGTCGCCATGATCCGTGCGCACTTCCCGCAAGCGGACGTCGTCACGATGCCCGACAGCGGACATAACCCGCACTTCGAGGCGCGGGTCGGTTTCGTTGAGGCGACGCTGGCTTAGGCCACGGACTTCGCCCGGAGTCGGCGCAGTCCGAAGAAGCCGAACGCCAAGGCCGCCGCGACGATGAGCATCGTGGCGCCGCAGAGGATCAGCATGCGCAGGCCGAGGTGATCTTTCGCCTCATGGGCTTGGATCAGCGGCGATTCATCGCCCGCGACCATCATCACCCAGCGGGCCTTGGCGCCGGGCTTCGTTTCGTCGACCAGCCAGAGCAGCACCGTGTGCGGGCTTTCGTCTGGCAGGCGCAGCAGGAAGTTGCGCGGCTGGGGTGTCCAACGCCACTCCGCGCTCTCGAGTCGGTAGTCCTTCGCGAGCTCATCCGCCGTGTGCTGGAAGGGTGAGTCGGTCTCCAGTTTCGTGGACGAGGAGAAGTCTGGAGAGCCCGCCGCCTGCGTGAGCGGGAAGAGATCCTTACCGGTTGAAACCGTGAAGAGCCCTTCGGCGACTTTCGCCAATTCGGCGCGCTCGCGGATGTTGAAGTTCGCCTCTAGGTCCGCCGTGACCTTGAGCGAGCACGCCCCATCGGCATGCATCGTCAGGCGCGCCAAGAGCACTTCGCCGTTATGGGCGCAGACGAACAAGGGGAGCACGAGGGCTCCCCAGGTCAGGACCAGCTGGCGCAACGCGCGGGTCACTTGCGATTCCAGCGCAGCACGCGACCGAAGGTGTTCCACTCGGTCTCGAGGATGTTGCCGTCGTTGTCGAAAGTGATGCCGTGGGGCGAGGTCACGACGCCTTCGCGCCAGTCAGCGGGGGTTACCCGCGGGGTGTTGGTCTGGCCCTTGGTGTCGTTGACTCCAAGAGAAGCGACCATCTTGCCTTCCTTGTTCCAGACGGAGACGCGGCCGGCGATCTCGGCGACGCACATCAGTTCGCCATGGAAGGAGGCGGAAGAGGGATTACGCAGGCCAGTGTTGGCGATCATCGTCGGGTTGGTGCCGTCGAGGTCGACGTGGAACATGCGGTTGTTACCGCGGTCGAGGCAGAGCAGACGGGCTGGGGAGAAGCGGGTGTCGACGAAGACCTTGTGGGTGTTGGCGAAGCCTTTGCCGTCCACGACCTGCGTGGGACCGCCGAAGACCGACTTGAACTTGCCGTCCTTGTCGAAGACGAAGACCCAGCTCTTGCCGTAGCCGTCGACGATGTAGATGTCGCCGTTCGGAGCCACGTCGCAGCTCGTGAGCTTCAGGGCGTTGGCAGCTTTGCCCTTCTTGTCCGTGGCCTTGCCTTTGTCGGCAGGGAAGGCGTCGGGCTTAATTTCCATGACGACGGTGCCGTCGAGCTTGGCCTTGATGAAGCGCTGATCAGCGAGCACTGCGCCGTAGAGGAACTCGCCTTCAGCGGACTTGCGGACCACGAAACCGTGGAGCGACATCGGCAGGGCGAGGGTCTTCACGTACTTGCCGTCCTTGCCGTAGACTTGGATGCCGGCGTCCTTTTCCTGGACGCTGACGTAAATAAGGCCGGCGGAGTCGACGGCGATCTCGCCGTGGCCGTTGCCGATCTGGGCCTTGCCGGGAGGCGTGCCGAGGAAGTTCGGCAGCAGTTCATATTTCACTTCGGCAGCTTGGGCGAGGGAGCACACGGTGAGGAGGGCGAGGAGGCGGAGGGTGGGCATGGGGGTGGTTAAGGGGTAGGGGTTGGGATTGTAGGTGGCAAATGGATTTCGGAAAATGGCTTTCTGATTCCAGCTACGCTCTTGGGTTGAATCTCCTGCCCCCGTCCCTATCCCTACCCCTACCCCTTAATCCAACGCATATGAAATCCCTCCGTCTGCTCGCGGCCTTCGCCGCCCTCGTCGTTTCGGCCTCTGCCGCCGAAGTGAAACTCGAGTCCGCCTTCAATGGTAAGGATCTCGCCGGCTGGAAGACCTCCGGCCCTGACGCCTTCTGGACCGCCGCTGACGGCGTCCTCACCGGCGTCAACGATAAGTCCTTCAAGGACTACGGTAAGGGCAACATGCTCTACACCGAGAAGTCCTACCAGGACGTCGTCATCGAGTGCGAAGTCCGCTTTAGCGGCGAGATCGACAGCGGTATCATGGTCCGCAAGGACGCTGCGGGTAAGAAGGATATCCAGATGCAGATCGGCGTTTCTCGCTCCCTGAAGAAGGACATGACCTGCACGTTCTACGTCGGCAAGTATCCCGAAGCCGGCCTAGCCCCGAAGGTACCCGCGCTCTGGAAGAACGGCGAGTGGAACAAGGTTCGCTTCCAGGCCAAGGGCGACACCTACACCGTCTGGCTCAACGGCGAGCAGGTCTCGAACTACGTCGACGCCGGTTACCCAAAGGCCGCTCCGGTGGGACTCCAGGTGCACGGCGGCGTGAAGATGAAGGTCGAATACCGCAACATCGCCATCGGCGAGATCAAGTAAATCGGAGCCTGATTTCGGTCCGAAAGGGCGGGCGCAACCCCGCCCTTTTTTGTGCATGGTTACCTCGAAAGATGGCAGGTGGCAGCTTGCTGGCTCATTTAAGGACTGAATTACACCATTTAAAAATAACTTAAGAGCGAATTACGCCGTATAACACCCCCGTCCCCTTTATAGGGGAAAAGTATATATTTATTCGCAACCTGTCGGACATCTAACTGTCTCAAAGACAACCCCTGACAGACCTATGAAACTCCATCGCAATTGTGAAGGAAACCACCCCGACGTTCTGAACGCCCTGAGTCGCCGCGACTTCATGCACATCGGCATGGTCGGCACGCTCGGCCTGAGCCTCCCGAATATGCTTCGCCTGAAGGCGTCGGCGATCCCCAGCGTCGAGTCCTTCACCGCGATGGCCGACTCCGTCATCCACATCTATCTTCCGGGCGGTATGGCGCAGCACGAGTCGTGGGACCCGAAGCCTTTCGCCTCTCCTGATTACCGCGGTCCTTACACGCCGATCAAGACTTCCATCCCTGGCGAATACGTCGGCGAGAAGTTCGTCAACATCGCGAAGATCATGAACAAGCTGACCGTCGTCCGTTCGATGACGCACGGCGAAGCGGCGCACGAACGCGGCACGCACAACATGTTCACGGGTTACCGCCCGAGCCCCGCCCTTAAGTTCCCGAGCTACGGTTCGGTCATCTCGCACGAACAGGGCAGCCGCAATAATCTCCCGCCCTACGTCGTCGTCCCGAGCCAGAGCATCCCTGACCAGGGCACCGGCTACATGAGCAGCGCCTTCGGTCCGTTCGCGCTCGGTAGCGATCCGGCCGACAAGGGTTTTGCCGTCCGCGACCTCCTCGCCCCGAAGGACGTCACCACGCAGCGTTTCGATCGTCGCCGTAGCATGCTCGCCGCCGTCGACGAACATTTCCGCGCCACCGAAAAGTCCGACGCCATCGGCGCCATGGACAGCTTCCAGCAGGCCGCCTACGGCCTCGTCAGCAGCGCCAAGGCCCGCGAGGCCTTCGACCTCTCCAAGGAATCCGACAAGCTGCGCGATGAATACGGCCGCAACACCGCCGGTCAGCGCTTCCTCCTCGCCCGCCGCCTCGTCGAGGCCGGCGTCCGCATGGTCTCCGTCACCTTCGGCGGCTGGGACCATCACTCGAACATCAAGGGCTCTTTCGACGGTCAGGCTCCGAATTTCGACCAGGCTTTCGCCCGCCTCATCACCGACCTTCAGGACCGCGGACTGCTCAAGCGCACGCTCGTCCTCGTGAGCTCCGAGTTCGGTCGCACCCCGAAGATCAACGGCACCAACGGTCGCGACCACTGGCCGCGCGTCTTCTCCGTCGCCATGGCTGGCGGCGGCACCAAGGAAGGTTATATCCATGGTGCTTCCGATGCCCTCGGCGGTGAGCCCGATCGCGACGCGGTCGGCCCGGAAGATTTGGCTAAGACCATGTACCGTGTCCTCGGCATCAACGCCGAGAAGCGGATCATGTCCGACGGCGGCCGTCCGATCGACATCGTCAACGGCGGTCGCATCATGACCGACTGGTTGGCCTGAACCGGCGCCTAATCCCCATCCGCCCACCTTTCGGTGCGGCGGGCGGGCTGCGCCCCGCTAAAACGATTTTATGAAGTTCCGTCACCTTGCCGCGCTCCTGCTCGCCCCGCTCGCCGCGTGGGCGGCCTACCCCAGCATGTCTTCGCTGAAGCCGCACGGCGGCCAGATCGGCGCTGACGTCAAACTCACGATCGCCGGGGCCCAGCTCGATGATTTCGAGGACCTGATGTTCTACACCCCTGGCTTCAAGGTGAAGAGCGTGGAGAGCCGCGCCGGCAACAAGGTGGAGCTCACCCTCTCCATCGACAAGTCCGTCCGCGCCGGTAACCACGTCATGCGCGTGCGCACGAAGTCTGGCCTTTCGCATATGCGCCAGTTCTTCGCGAGCCCCTTCGCGAATGTCGAGGAGAAGGAGCCCAACACCGAGTTCGCCACGGCCCAGCCGATCGCGCTTAACCAGACCATCGAAGGTGTGATCCTCGCCGAGGACGTCGATTACTACAAGGTCGCCGTCAAGAAGGGTCAGCGCATCGGTGTCCAGGTCGACGGCCTTCGCCTCGCCGCTATTCCCAACGGCGCGCTCGATCCGTACATCGCCATCCTCGACAAGGATAAGTTCGAGAAGGCCTTCTCCGACGACACGATTCTGCACCGCCAGGACGGCTATTGTTCCTTCACCGCGGAATACGACGGCGATTACTACGTGATGGTCCGCGAATCTTCCTACCGCGGTTCCGCGAATTCTTACTACCGGCTCCATGTCGGCGATTTCCGTCGCCCTGACGCGATTTACCCCGCCGGTGGCAAGCTCGGCTCCAAGCTCAACGTGCGTTTCGTCGAGTCGCGTGATTCGTTCGCGGAGGAGGTCGTCCTGCCGACGGAGAATGACGCCGAGTTCGTCCTTTACCCGAAGTCCCAGTCGCCCGCGCCGTCCGGTAATCTCTTCCGCCTCTCGACCATCGACAATACCCTCGAGGCCGAGCCGAACGAAACGCTCGAGAAGGGCACCCTTGCCGTCGAGGCCCAAGCCTACGCCCTCAA
>CALEEU010000352.1 GCA_937875975.1 uncultured Opitutia bacterium
CGCTTCATGGTCGGCATCTTCCGTGGGCGCGAACCGCTCTACCTCGACTGCTACGAAGGCGGCGCCTTCCGCACCCGCGCCGAAGTCCAGCTCCTGCTGCTCGACAACCAACTGCCGACGGACGAAGCGTTTCTTCTTCCTGTCACGACGCACCAGACGCTCGCACGCTGCTGCCGCAACCTCGTGTCGCAGTTCGAAGCGCAAGGCGACGACCGCAGCAGCCGCCTATTCCTCACCTTCGTCCACGCCTTGGAAAAGACCGATGAGCGCGCCTGACACCCTCACCCTCGCGTCCTTACGGACGAATGAGTTCGCGCCCGGCCAGCTGGGCGTGCTGGGCGACCCGATTGCGCACTCTCTCAGCCCGGCGATGCACAATGCCGCCATCGCGACGTTGCTCCCGACGAATCCACGCCTCGCCGGCGTGCGCTACCATCGCCTGCACATCACCGCCGAAGAACTCCCCGAAGCGCTGGCCTTATTGCACGCGAAAGGTTTCGCCGGCGTGAACCTCACGGTCCCGCACAAGATCCAGGCGCTCTCGCTTGCCGAATCCCTCTCGCCCGAAGCCCGTCGGGCCGAGTCCGTCAACACGCTCATCCGCACCGCGACCGGCTGGTCCGGCGACACCACCGATGGCCAAGGCTTCCTCGAAGCCCTGCGTGAACGTAGCGGAAAAACGACCAAGGGCCGTCCAGTGATTCTCCTCGGCTCCGGTGGTGCCGCCCGCGCCGTCGCCGCCGCCTGCCTCGCCGACGGCTGCACCGCGCTACATCTGCACAACCGCGATGTCGCCAAGGCCGCCGCCCTCGCATCCGCGCTCGCCGATCCTCGCATCCAAGCCGCTGGCCTGGCTGAAATCAAGGCCGCCCCTGACGCCGTCATCGTCAACTGCACGACGCTCGGCCTAAAGCCGAGCGACGCTTCCCCTTTCCCTTCCACGCTGCTCGCCGCCGGACAATTCATCTTCGACACCACGTACGGCAGCGAAGCCTCGCGCCTGCTTAAGGATGCCAGCGAATACTGCGTCGCCCACTGCGACGGACGTTCGATGCTGCGCTGGCAAGGAGCGCTCGCCTTCCGCCTCTGGAATGGCATGCTTCCCCCTGAAGCCCCGATGCGCGCCGCGCTCGGCGAAACCGCTCCCTGAACCCATGACGCTCGTCGACCTGCAGAACTTCGCCAAGGTTTACCCCGGGCTGGCCGCCCTGACCGCCGGCGCGTTCGGTGCCTGCGTCGGCAGCTTCCTGAATGTCTGCATCCATCGTCTGCCCAAAGGTGAATCGATCGTCACCCCCGGATCGCGTTGCGCCTGCGGCCAGCCCATTCCCTTCTGGTATAACATCCCGCTGTTCGGCTGGCTCTTCCTGCGCGGCCGCGCCCATTGCTGTGAGGCGCGCATCTCCGTCCGCTACCCACTCGTCGAACTCACCACCGCCCTCCTCTTCGTCGCGGCCTGGACGTTCCTGCCTCCGGCAAAAGCCGCGGTGGCCTGCGTCTTCCTTCCCCTGCTCGTGCTCCTCGCGGGCTGTGACCTCGACGACATGATGGTCCCCGACGCCCCGAACTTCGCGTTAGTCGGCACCGGCATCATCCTCGCGATGCTGGTCCCTTCACTCCACGGCGAGACCCTGCATTCGATCGAAGCCGTGAATCGCTTCCGCGCGCTGATCGATGCCTTGCTCGGCGTCGCCGTCGGCACGGCGTTGGTTTGGTGGATCCGAACCATCGGAAGCGTGATGGCCGGCCGCGAGGCCATGGGCGAAGCGGACATCATCCTCTGCGCCGGGGTCGGTGCCTATTGCGGCTGGCAGGGTGCGGTTTTTTGTCTTTTCGGGGGGTCTGTCATCGGGGTCATTACCGCCCTCCCGGGCCTGATTCAGGCCAAAATAAAGGGGGAAGAGTACGCTGGAGTGGTGCCTTTCGTGCCTAGTATGGCTATCGCGGCGGCAGTCTGGTTCTTCCGAGGCCCCGAACTGGTCACCCTCTGGCGCGACTGGACGGCTTCGTGAATCATTCTGACTTGTCAGCCCCCTCCCCCCGTCCAATCATCGAACTCACCCCACTATGAAGCAGCTCGTCCTTGCTACCTTGATCGCTTCCGCCGCCCTCGTCGGCTGCACCACTTACGACACCCCTAACCATGGTCGTAACGTCTCGATGGAGCCCGCCCATAACTTCCTTGGCATCGTCAAGGTCGAGTCCGGCTCCTTCGCCCCGAATGACCTGCCCACGATCGGCGCCAACATGCGCGAGTTCAGCGGACGTCGTATCACCTCGGGCGACCGCGTCACCCTGCTCTGGGGTGCCGTCACCCTGACCGACTACTAAACCGACAAGTAGCCCTTGCAGAAGCCCCGGATTCGGGGCTTCTTCATTTACAGGCCATGAACGACCCCGGAAGCAACGTCGCCCGCCATCTTCGGATCGCGGCTACCGACCGCCCGGACGGACTGGCGACGAAATCGCCGACCAGCGTCAAACCGACGGGTGAAGTCCAGCATGAGGTCCGAACCTTTCGCCAACTCGACCAAGAGAGCGACTCGGCCGCCGCCTATTTCGCCGAAGCTGGTATCTCTGAGGGCGCGCGGGTACTCCTCGCCGTCCGCCCTGGCCACGACCTGATTGTTGGAATGTTCGCCCTGCTGAAACTGGGGGCCATCCCGGTGGCCATCGACCCAGGGATGGGCTGGTCGGCTTTCCTTGATTGCGTCCGCCGCTCCCGCCCGACCGCGCTCGTCGGCGTCCGCTCGGCCTCACTGCTCAGCCGCCTGCCCTTCGCAGCCTTCCGCACGCTGAGCCATCGCGTGACAGTCGGAAACTCCGCCTGGCGCCAGGCGCTTGCGACGATTGGCCGGCCGGCACGTCCGATCGCCCACGCGCAATCCGACACGCTCGCGGCGATCCTGTTCACGTCCGGTTCGACCGGCGCGCCCAAGGGCGTCTGCTATACGCACGGGATGTTCGATGCGCAGATTGAACTAGTTCGCTCGACCTATGGCATCCGCCCAGGAGAGACCGACATGGCGATGCTGCCGCTCTTCGCACTCTTCAACCCCGCCCTCGGCACGACCACCGTCACGCCGCTCCTCGACCCCTCCAAGCCGCTCGCGGCCGACCCGGCCCCACTCGTGGCGGCCCTCATTGCGGAGAAAGTCACCAGCTCTTTTGGCTCACCCGCCATCTGGAGTAAAGTCGCTGACCACTGCGAAGTGCACGGGCTTAAGTTGCCCGACCTCCGGCGCCTCCTCATTGCGGGCGCGCCGGTCTCGGGCGAACTGCTCGCCAAGCTTCGGGTCGTTGCGCCGAACTGCGTCACCCACACGCCTTATGGCGCGACCGAATGCCTACCGGTCACGACCATCACCGCCGATGAACTGCTCGGCGAGGCTCGCCAAAACGCCCTCCGCGGCCAAGGCACCTGCGTCGGCCGGCCCGTCAGCGGCGTCGAGATCCGCGTGATCCGCGAGACGGACGGGCCGATTACAACCTTGGCCGAAGCCCGGCCCCTGCGCGCCCGGCGAGATTGGCGAAATCATCGCGACGGGCCCCAGTGTGACCCGCGAGTATGA
>CALEEU010000353.1 GCA_937875975.1 uncultured Opitutia bacterium
CGCCGAGCGTACCGCCCGTGATGGTGGCCGCACCGGTGCTATTATCAAAGAGGATGCCGCCCGTGGTGTTGGTCAGGACGCCACCCAACGTAAGCGTCTGGGCCCCAGCGAGTTTCAGGGAGTTGACCGCTTCCGGACCCGCGATCGTGAGATCGGCGGTGGAGAGGTAGTTGGCGGTGGCCGACAGGCCCGAGGCCGCAAGTGCTGTATAAGAAGAGAGCGCGGAGGCGGGGGAGCCGACGGCGAGCCAGTCGGTGCCACCGAAGGTGGCCCAGCCGCCGACGATGCCATTGGTGCCGGTCGGGGCCGCGCCGAAGGCGACCGTGCCGCCGGTCAGGGAGATGTCGAGGGTCGCACCCGCGCCGCGGGCGGCGAGGGAGGCGAAAGTCAGCGCGGCGGTGCCGCCGCCGGTCGCGACGGACTGGACCGAAGCCTGGCCGGCCGTGGGCGTCAGCGCGCCGAGGGTCTCGGTGCTGGCGGAAGCGGAGGCGCCTTCATAACGCAGGACGCCGCCGGCGGCGAAGCTGAACGGGTCGACGTTGAAGACGATCGCGCCGGCGTCCGGGAGGATGTCGACGTTGCCGCTGACTTCGCGGAGCTTGAGCACGCCGTTCGAGACGGTGGTGGCGCCGGTCAGGGTATTGTTCGCGGTCGGGGCGAGCACCCAGGTGCCCACGCCCATCTTCTGGAGCGAGGTAAGGAAAGCACCGTTGTTGGCGATGACCGAGGCGATGGTGTTGTCGGCCGTGCTCGTTCCGCCGATCCGGAAGGTCTTGGAAATGGTGTCCGCGGCGGTGATATTGCCGGTCAACACCAGCGCGCCCGTGCCGCTGGCCATGAGCATAGGAATCGAGTTAGCGCGCTTTCCGGCCAGAAGGATGGGCTTGGCGAGCGTCTCGCCGGGACCGGCGTAGACGAGGGTTCCGGGCTGGTCAGTGGTGGTGCTGCCACCGCCGAGATTGATCGCCGAGGCGTTCGCGAAAGCCCCGACGCCGCGGATCTCGAGGGTGCCACCCACGATGTCGACCGAACCGCGTGTGGTGCCAGCGGTGCCGAGCATGGTCAGGTAACCTTGGTTTTCCTTCGAGAAGGCGTGGGCCGCGGAGGCGTGGGACTGGAGGAGGTCACCGGTGACGAGGGTGTCGCCGTTGCCGCGAATGTAGAAGCGTCGGGCGGTGCCGTCGCCCTGGCCCCAGAGGTTGGCGTCGAGGGTGAGCAGGCCGTTGCCGTCGTTGTTGATGCCGGCGTTGTTGCCGCCGCCGCCGCCGATGAGGTTGTTGAGGCCGGTGAACGAGGCGCCGAAGCCGTTACGGCTGTTGAGGTAGAACCAGTTGTTATTACGGGCTGCGTTGAGGTCGCCGAAGGTGAACGTCCCGCCGACGGCGGCGCTATCCATGGCGTGGTCGACGAAGAGGGAGCTGTTCGTGCCGTCGCGGACGTAGACGTTCTTCTGGGCGAAGCTATTCAGGACGTCGCTGCGGACTTCGAGTCGACCGTTGTTGAGGTCGATCGCGAGACGACCGGTATTCAGGCCGAGCGCGCCGGCGGAGGCCACGCGGACGGTACCGCTGTCGATACGGATGCCGGAGGTGTTGGCATTCTGGTCGTTCTGCAGCCAGAGCGTCGTGCCGTAGATCAACCCGGTCTTGATGATACGATCCTGGGAGTAGTCGTGATTGTTGATCTTGCCGGAGATGATGGTGTTACCGTTGCCGTAGAAGA
>CALEEU010000354.1 GCA_937875975.1 uncultured Opitutia bacterium
GCCAGAGACGTTCCAGCCTGCGCCGGCGGTGAGGTATTCGTCGGCGACGCCGTCGCCGTTGCTGTCACGCAGGCGCGTGGTCTCAGTGCGCTGGGTGACGAGCAGGTCCTTGCCATCCCGCAGCAGGCCGAGCGGCTCATGCAGACCGGAGGCGAAGAGCTTGTAGCTGACTTTATTCGGCTTCGAATCGAGGACGCCGTCGAGCACCCAGACTTCGCCCTTGCGGATCGAAAGCGCGAGTTTTCCGTCGGCGGTCCAATCCATCCCGCTGACCTCAAGCGCGAGGCCGTCACCGGGCTTCCAATCCTTGGCGCGCGTATCGGCAGCGGTGCTCGCCGTGAGGATGTCGGCGATATCGTAGGACGCCGCGGAAAGCGAGGCGGCGGCAAGGAGGGCTACAATCGTGGCTTTCATTTCCAGAGGTAGGTAAAGACGCGACGGCCTTGGGCGGAGGATTCCTTCACGTCGACGATCATCCCCGCAGGATGCGTGATCGTCGGGATGAAGTCGGGCGTGGGCGCCCAGGTGACGGTGCGGCGAAGGCCGTTCTCGACGCCTTCGTAGGTCTCTTCGACCTTCACCCCGCCCTGCTCGTTCAGGAACGTGGGGTTGCCCTTGGCATCGAGACGATAGCCAAGGAAGCGGCCAGTGGGCTTAGGCCAGGCGACGACCTCCGTGCCGATGGGCTTCTCAAAGGTCGGGAAGCGCGAGAACCAGGTCAGGTAGGCGTCGAAGAAGCGCCCCTTCCAGGCGAGGCCAGGGCCACCTTTGTCGCCGTCATAGGCGAGGTGCACGCCGGTCGGGAAACCGACGAGGATGGCGCGAACGCCCACCCCGTCGGTGAAGGCACGCTGCACGACGGGTCGTTCCTTCGGTACAATCTCGAACTCGCCGTTGCGATTCTGCGGGAAGCCCTCGGGCTCTCCATTGGCGCTCTCGGCGAACTTGTAGATCGCGGCGATCTGCTTGTCGGTATCGCCACCGAGGATTTCCTGATTGAAGGATTTTCCGCCTGGCCAGAAGGACGGCATCAGCGTGCCCGGTCGATAACCGGCGGGATTGATGAGGTACTCGTGCAACCAGCTTTCCTGCAGTCGGGCGGCGATATTACTCAAGTCAGGCCCTTGGACGCCGAGAGACGGGCGGTCGCCCCAACGGTGGCAGGTGATGCACCCCGCACCACCCTGCGTGCCCAGAAGCTTGCGCCCAGCGGTGTCGTCGCCGCCTTCGAATTTCAAAGCGGGTCGCGCGTCAGCGACGCCGAGGAGCTTGGCCAGATCTGCGACGGACGCGCCATACTGCGGCATCTTGGTCTTCAGATAGGGCCGCACGCGGGTCTCGTCTGCCTTGTTGTGGCTCGTGAATAGTTCGGCGGGCTTGGCTTCGACACGCGGGGCAAGCACCTTGGCCAGCCACTCGGGGCGAAGCTTGCCGCCGATGCCGGTCAGGGGCGGCGGATAGCGACCGGTGTCACCGAGATTATGGTCTCCCTGGAAGTAAGGCTTACGCGCGGCATCAGGTCCGCCCTTGCCGTCACGTTCATGACAAGCGACGCAGTTGAGGGCGTGCAAAGTGAGGTCGGCAGCAAGTTTAGGCGAAGCGGACTCATCCTTCTTCGCGAGGAAGAGTTTTAGCGAAGCACGCTGTGCGTCCGAAAGGGCATAGCGGGGGCCACTGACATGGTCAGCATCGAGACAACCCCCTTCGTTCTTCTTCAGGGCGACGGGCTTCGCCGCGGCATCCTTAGGCAAATCGTGACAGGCGGCACACTGGGCGGCGATGACGGCCTTGCGGCCAGCGATCGCGAGATTCTTATCCGCGACGATGGAGACGACGGGCTGATCAATCCGACCATCGCTGCCCTGGAACTCGAGCAAGTAGCCGGCGATATCGATGGAGTCCTGACGATCCATCACGGTCTTTGGCATGCGCCCGTCCGCACGCACCTTCAGTGGGTCGAGGATGAACGCGCCGAGGCTATCGAGGCTATACTTCGCCTTGAGGTCGGCGAAGCCGACGCTGCGGTGCGTAAACTCGGAAGCCTTGGGCACGCCTTCAGCCGGGATGAAATCCTTGCCGGGCGCGTGGCAGGCGACGCACCCGAGCGTGTTAAACAGTTCGCCGCCGCGGGCGCCGTTCACGTGCATGATCTTCGCCGCGGCTTTGGAGGCCGCCTTCGGCTTCAGCGAGGCGAGATAGTGTTCGATGGCGACGAGGGTCTTGTCGTCGGCCTTCGCCAACACCTGCGGCATGACTGCGCCAGGGTGGACGGACGCCGGATCGGCGACGAACTTACGGAGCCACTCGGAGCGGACGCGCTGAGTGACCGTCGCGAGCGCCGGACCGCGCATGGCGGGCAGGCCAGTCTCGCCGCCGTGGCAATTCACGCAACCGAGCTCGTTGTAAAGCAGCCGGCCGCCTTCGGCCGTCGGTGCCGACGCATGGAAGCGCTCGAAACCGGTGACGAGAGGTTCGGCGCCCAGCGCGGCGGCGCCGAGCAGGATTACGAGGCGCAGTATCATGCCGTCTCGCGGATGCACTTCTCCACGTAGGCGCGAGACTCGTTGATGAGGGCGGTGACTTCAGGGGTCGTCGGCATGACCGGGATACCGCGCGGCGTGGGGTGCATGAACAACTCCACCTGACCAGTGAAACGGATATCCCGAAGTGCCTTCACGATGGGGCGGTAGTCGAGCTTACCACGACCAGCCATCTGCTGGAGCTCTTCTTCCTTGGAAGCCTTCTTGAAGATGCCGGCGGAGTGTTCCTGGAAATACATGAACGGAAGGTTGCGCGCACCCAGGTCGCGGAGCAGCGCGGGAATCTGGTCAGCCCACTCATGCAGATGGTGCGGCGCGAAGGCCACGCCGAGTGCAGGGGACTTGTTCAGTTCAGCAAAGGCACGGATCGAATCGGGGTGGTGCAGCGCCTGGTTCGAGTGGTTCTCAATCGCGATCCGCACGCCCAGCTCTTCGGCCTTGGCGGCGTGGGGCTTCATGTCTTCGAGGAACTTGGCGACGGACGCCTTGGCGGCGACGCCGGATGGATTCTTCGGTCCGGTGCTGCCGCAGACGACGGTCGTGCCGCCATGCTGCTTCACCCAGGCCATCTCGTCCTGAAGCTTGAACGGGCCGAGCGGATAGCGGGTGCTGACGCCCACCTTCACGCCATGCTTCTTAAGCAGAGCCGCAAAGGCCTCGTCGCCGAGCGCCGCGGCCTGCTCGCGCTGGTCACCGTGCACCTTGCACCAGATATCAATCGACTCGCTGCCGGTCTTGGCGACCTCGGGCAGGATTTCGGCGAGCGGCGCGTAGCCGTACATCGCAGAGGAGAGCACGTAGCGGAGACGGAAGGACTCCGTTCCCTGCGCCCGGAGGACAGGGGCGGCGGCGACCGCGGCGGCGGCGAGGCCGGCGGAGCGGAGGAAATCGCGACGGGAAAGCATGGCGTTTATTTCTGGTCGCGCTGGGCTTCGAGCATCTTGATCCACGGGCCGACGAAGGCGCCGTTGTCATGGAAGGTACGGCCGCTGACCATGTGGCGATCGATGACGACCGGGGCGTTCACGAAGATGCCGCCACAGACCTCGAGGTCGAACTTGCACTTCGGCACGGTGGCCATGCGGAGGCCCTTCACGATACCGGCACGGGCGGGAATCTCGACGCCGTGGCAGACGCTCATCATCGGCTTCTTATTCTCCCAGAACCAACGGGTGGCGGCCAGGAGCGCCTCGTCTTCGCGGATATACTCCGGGGCGCGGCCGCCGCTGAAGAAGATACCCGCGTACTCCTCGGGCTTGATGTCCCGGAAGGCGATGTCGGAGTTGATGGTGTAGCCCTCCCACTCCTTGGTGATGGTCCAACCTGGCTTCACCTCGTGGAGCACGGTCTGGTAGACGCGTTTCTCGGGCGTCGCGAAGACCGGCTGGAAACCGGCTTCCTGCAGGCGGTAGACCGGATACATCGTGTCGAGCAGCTCGGTGGCGTCACCGATGACGATGAGCACCTTCGGCTTCTTCGCGTTCTCGGGCTTGTCGGCGCCCGAGGAGATCGAGGCCTGGTTCTTGTTGTCGATGAGGCCAGCGGCGGAGACCAAGGCGCAAAGGCCGAGGAGGCCAGCAGTGAGGAGGCGGAGTTTCATGGGGGTAAGGAACTATATCCTTTCTTGCCCGAAAAGTCATTACAGGTATGATGCACTAAAAGTAAGGTTTCTGGTCAAAGCCCATGCCCTCCCCCGCCCATCGCCGCGCCCCGCGGGTCGCCCTGCTCATCGAGACTACCCGCAGCTACACGCGTGAGCTGCTGGCCGGGGTCCGGAGCTACGTCGCAGCCCACGGGCCTTGGTCGACCTACCTCGAGCTCCGTGCCCTCGACTCCTCTCCGCCGACCTGGCTGAAGGATTGGGACGGCGACGGGATCCTGACCCGCACATTTAGCGCCGAGACCTCCAAGTTGGTCGCCGCGACGGGGCTCCCGGCCGTTGAACTCCGCTCCACCCACTTTGCCGGCGGGCGACCGTTCGTGGGCTGCGATAATGAGGACATCGGCCGCATGGTGGCCGAACACCTCTACGAGCGTGGCTTCCGGCACTTCGCCGCCTACAGCCAACGCAACGAGGAGTTCTTCGTCGAGCGGGTAGACAATTTCAAGAAGGTCGTCCGCGCCTACGGACATCGCTGCCTCGAACTTCCCGAAGACCATCCCGAACGCGTCCCGGACTGGGAGCAGAGCCAGTCCCGCCTCATTCAATGGATCGCGCAGTTGCCCAAGCCCGTTGGCATCTTCGCGACGACGGATCAACTCGGCGTCCGCCTGCTCGAGGCCTGCCAGACGGCGGGCGTCGCGGTACCAGAGGAAGTCGCCGTCGTCGGCGCCGAAAACGAGGAGACGCTGTGCAGCTTCACCACCCCGCCCCTTTCGAGCGTCCGCTTCGACGGACAGGCGGTCGGTTTCGCCGCCGCTGAACTGCTCGACCGCTTGATGCAGGGTAAGTCCTCCCGGACGAAGCCAATCCTGCTGGCGCCAAAGGGCATCGAGGTCCGCGGTTCCTCCGGCGAACTGGTCATCCGCGATCGGCTCGTCGCGCGCGCGGTCGCGCTCATCCGCGAAGGCGCCACGCGCGGGCTCGACGTCAACGAACTCGCCACAAAGCTGGGCGCCTCGCGCAGCACGCTCGACCGACGGATGAAGACGGTGCTCAAGCGCTCACCGAAGGACGAGATTCTCCGCGTGCGCTTCCGCGAGGTGGAGCGCCTCCTCCGCGAGACCAACCTCACCATCGACCTGATCGCCGAGCAGACGGGCTTCACGCATAGCCACTACCTGCAAGCGACCTTCAAGGCCCGCTATAAACAGACGCCGGGGAAGTTCCGCCGCGCGAAAGCCTAATCAGCGATTCAGCCCGACGACGTCCTCGGGCTCGGCCCAGGCGGTGACGGTGGCCTTCGAGCCCACCCGCTGACGCGGATTAGCCTCGGAGACCTTGAGGACCACGCCCTCCTTCGTCTTGAAATCGTGAAGGGAGACATCGCCCTGGAAGAGCGAGGCAACGATCGAGCCGGCAAAGGCATTCTCTTCCGGTGCCATGAAGTCGAGCTTCAGGCACTCGGGCCGAACACAGACGACAATCTTCGCGCCGGGGGCTGGGGCGCTTTCGGGCGTCGCGAGGGCGCCGCGCACCTCGCCCACCGCGGTCTCGGCGACGAACTCACCCGCGCCGACGTGGACGACCTTGCCCGGGATGAGGTTCGCAGAACCAAGAAATGTCGCGATCCAGCTGTCCGCCGGACGGCGATAGAGGTCGATGGGGACGCCGGCCTGGACGATGCGCCCTTCGTGCATGATCGCGAGGCGGTCCGCCATCGCGAAGGCATCCTTCTGGTCATGCAGCACACAGAGCACCGTGACACCGGTCGCACGCACGAGTTTACGGATGACCTCGCGGACCTCGAGGCGCGAAGCGGCGTCGAGATTGCTCAGCGGCTCATCGAGCAGCAGTAGCTTCGGGCGTAGCGCCAGCACACGGGCGAGGGCAACGCGCTGTTGCTGGCCGCCGGAGAGTTCCTGCGGGCGACGTGCGGCCCAGGATTCAGCACCGACGAGCTTCAGCGCTTCGAGGGCACGCGTCTTGATCTCGGCGGCGGTGAGTTTTTCGGCATCGAGCGAGAACGCGGCATTCTCGAGGACGGAGAGATGCGGGAAGAGCGCGTAGTTCTGGTGGACAAAACCGAAGCCGCGCTCGGCGGACTCGGCGAAGGTGATATCCCGATTGTCCAGCAACACCGTGCCCCCTTGAGATTCGATCTGGCCGGCAAGCACCTTAAGCAAGGTCGTCTTACCGCTGCCTGATGGACCCAGCAGGCAGCAGAGCGTGCCCGTCTCCACGACGAGGTCGACCCCCGCGAGGACGGGCGTCGTGCCGAGCTGGCGGCGCAGGCCGGTGAGGCGGAGGGTGGGCACGGCCGGAACCTAGGCATAAGCCCCTCCGGGGAGCAAGGTCGCCCGCCGACTGTGAATGATTTCCCCGACTGCTTCGCCTTCCCACGCTTGCCACGGGGCAGGTTTCGGGCAATTTGACGACTCCCATGCGTAACGACGACGAAGACGAGGACGAGAAGACCCCAGCCGCCCCCAAGGATGGCGGCCCGAGCGCCATGCTCATCCAGAAGAAGTTCCTCGAACAGCGGAAGATCTTCCTCTGGGGCGCCGTCGAAGACGCGTCGGCCCGCGACATCGTCGAGAAACTCCTGTACCTGGACGGCATCGACCCCGGCAAGGAGATCACCTTCTACATCAACACCCCCGGCGGCTCCATCACCTCCGGCATGGCTGTCTATGACACTATCCGCATGATCACCTCCCCGGTGAAGGTCGTCGTCACCGGCATGGCCGCCTCGATGGGCTCCATCCTCCTCCAGGCTCCCAAGGAAAAGGGCAACCGCCTCCTCTTCCCCCATTCCCGCGTGATGATCCACCAGCCGCTCATCATGGGCCGCATCCAGGCCACCGCCGTGGACATCCACATCCAGGCGCAGGAAATGGAACGCCTCCGCTCCGAGCTCAACGAGATCCTTGCCAAGGCCTCGAAGCAGAAGATCGAAAAAGTCACCAAGGACACCGACCGCGACTTCTACATGACCGCCGAGGAGGCCATCGAGTATGGTCTCGCCGACGCGATCGTGAAGAAGCTCTGAGGACGGCCTGCGCGTATGGGCATCGGCGACCGGGCCTATATGCGAGGCAGCTCAGCCCCGCGCACGCCGATCTCCCTGACGGCATGGGTCGTCGGCATCCTCGTCGGTTTCTTCATCCTCAACCTCATCCAGGAATCCGCGAAAGCGAACTTCCTCGGCTGGATGGTGCTCCGAGAAAGCGCCCTGCAGCCTTGGCAGTGGGTCACGCATGCCCTCCTGCACGATGGGTTCTGGCATCTCCTCGGCAACGGGCTCGTCCTTTGGTGGACCGGCGCGACGGTCGAGCAGGAGCACGGACCCGTCACGCTCTTGAAGGTACTTATCGGCGGCGCCCTCATCGGGGCCCTCACTTGGTATCTCTCCGGCCTCGGCGGTAGTCAAAATGGCGCGCTGGTCGGTATCTCCGCCGGCGTCTACGCGCTCATGCTCGTCGCGCTACTCGATAAGCTCGATCACCAGATCACGCTGCTGCTGTTCTTCTTCCTCCCCGTCACGCTCAAGGTGCGCTGGCTCCTCATCGCGGTCTCGCTCTTCACGGTACTCGGCTGGGTCTTCTCCGAATTCCCTGGCCGCCACGACTGGCTCGCCTGGAAAGCCGCCTGGCCCGACACCATCGCCCACTCGGCCCACCTCGGCGGCCTGCTCTTCGGCTGGCTCGCCTGGCGTTATCTCAACCGGACAAATTGGGCTCCCAGTTACGCTCAGGTGCAGGAACCCATGCCAACCGACGCCCCGAGCCCCGCTTTCGAGACCCCGACCGAGGTGAATCCCTCATCCCGCCCGCTCACCTCGGCCCAAGCTCGCGCGGAAATGGACAGGCTGCTGGATAAGATTTCGGCTGGGGGATTCGGCTCGCTCACTGCTGGCGAGAAACGTAGGCTGGAAGAACTTAGCGCCCGCCTACGCTAAGTTCCCCACCCCACCCTTTATGCGCCTCAGACTTTTCCTGCTGCCGATTCTTCTGGCAGCGCTGGCCTCGGCCCAGACCGCCGGCTTCACTACCACGCAGTCGATGCAGAACGAGACCCGCGCCACCGCGGCGCTTCTCGAGAAGCTCCACATCAGCAAGAAGGACATGGGCTCGGTCGACATGAACTCCGTCGTGAAGACTTACTGCGAAAACCTCGATGGCGCGAAGATGTACTTCACGGCCGAAGAAGTGGACGAATTCGTCAACCGCTACGGCAAGACGCTCGATCTCTACCTGCAGCGCGGCAACCTGACCCCGGCCTTCGAAATCTTCGCCCTCTTTAAGAAGAAGGTCAACGAGCGCACGGTCTCGAATATTGCCGCCCTTGATCAGCCGATTGACCTCACCCAGCCAGGCACCTTCCCGGTCGACCGCAAGAAGGCCGAGTGGCCCGCCAATCAGGAAGCCGCTGACTCCCTCTGGACCCGCCGCCTCCGCCTCGATATGCTCTCGGAACTCCTCGGCGAAGACCGCACAGGCAGCAACAAGACCCCGAAGGACCTGGCCCTCCCCGAGATTACCCCCGAAAAGACCAAGGAAGCCGCGGCCCGCCTCAAGAAGCGTTACGACAAGTCCCGCACCTACCTCAACTTCGATCAGCACGAGGTCGAGGAGCTCTTCCTTAACTCCTACTCGAGCCAGTATGACCCGCACTCGACCTTCTTCTCCCAGCAGTCGCTGGAAGAGTTCGAAATCGCGATGCGCAACTCGCTCGTGGGTATCGGCGCCACGCTTTCCGATGAGGATGGCTTCTGCGTGATCAAAGATATCCTTCCCGGGGGTCCGCTCGATCTCTCCCGTCAGGCGAAGCCCGGCGATAAAATCATCGCCGTTGGCCAAGACACCAAAGGCGAGATGGAAGACATCGTCGGCATGCGCCTCTCCAAGGCCATCAGCCGCATCCGCGGCAAGCAGGGTTCCTCTGTCCGTCTGCTCGTCGACATGGCTGGCGGTGGCCGCAAGACGATCGTCCTCAAGCGCGACCAGATCAAACTCGTCGGCCAGATGGCATCGGCCAAGCTTGTCGAAGTCACCAACGGTAACGGCACGGTGATGATCGGCGTCATCGACCTCCCTTCATTCTACGGCAAGAATCCCGATGGTTCCGGCTCGAGCCCCTCGGCCGATATCGAACAGTTAATCAATAAGCTGAAGCCGCTCGGCATGAAGGCACTTATCATGGACCTCCGGAAGAACGGAGGCGGCCTGCTCAATGAGGCCGTTGATATCTCCGGACTCTTTATTCCGAAGGGCTCCGTCCTCCAGGTCCGCGGCAGCGATGGCCGCTCCGAAGACTATCGCGATGAAGACGAGAAGGTAGCCTGGAACGGCCCGCTGATCGTGCTGACCACCAAGCTCTCGGCCTCCGCTTCCGAAATCTTCGCCGGTGCGATGCGTGACCACCGCCGTGCCATCGTCGTCGGCGACACGAACACCCACGGCAAGGGCTCGGTCCAGAGCATCCTCGATCTCAGCCGCTTCGACAAGAACCTGAAGTCGGCGGTCAAGGTGACCATCCAGAAGTGGTACGCCCCCAGCGGTTCCTCCATCCAGCTCAAGGGCGTCCCGGCCGACATCGTAGTGCCGTCCGTCTACTCAGTTCTCCCCGTCGCGGAAGCCGACCTCGACCGCCCCCTTCCTTGGGATTCCGTCACGCCGACGCTGACCAAGGCCGACGAAGGCGAATGGCTCAAAGCCAAGCTTTCTACCGACCTGATCGCGCAGCTCTCCTCCAGCTCCGCGCGCCGTCAGTCCGAGCTCCCGGAATTCCTCACGCTGTCCCGCACGATCGATTGGACGAAGAGCCGCCAGGTCCGCAAGGACGTGTCGCTCTCGCTCGAGCAGCGCAGCACCGAGCGCAAGGATGACATCGAATTCCGTGAGCAGATCCGCCGCGAGCTCTCCGATTACGCCAAGAAGGCTTTCAAAGTCCGCGACGTGAAGCTCGATGCCGCGGTCGAACAGGATAAGAAAGACGGCGCCAGCGCGGCCGCGAAGAGCAAGAAGGCTAGTCGCATGCGCGACCCCCTCGAAGACGACGATTGGCCGGACTACGACATCCAGTTACAGGAAGCGGTGCGCATCGCGACCGACTGGACCGCCCTTCTCCCCGGTGCCTCGGTTGCCGCTGCCACCTCGGCCGCCCAATCGCAGGATTTGAAGAAGAAGTAAGCCTGCGGCGGG
>CALEEU010000355.1 GCA_937875975.1 uncultured Opitutia bacterium
CTCGCCGTGGCCATCACGGAAGGCATCCCGGTCCGTGACATGGTCCGCGCCAAGCGCGCCATGGCCGGTCGTCGCACCCGCCTCATCGGCCCGAACTGCCCCGGTCTCGTGACCCCTGGTCGCGGCGACAAGTCCTCCGGCGGCTGCCGCATCGGCATCGCCCCGGGCTACATCCACAAGCGCGGCAACGTCGGCGTGGTCTCCCGCTCCGGCACCCTCACCTACGAGGCCGTCTGGCAGCTCACCTGCCGGGGCAAGGGCCAGTCGACCTGCGTCGGCATCGGCGGCGACCCCGTCAACGGCACCTCGCACCTCGACGTCATCAAGCTCTTCAACGACGACCCGGAAACCGACGCCATCATCATGATCGGCGAAATCGGCGGTAACGCCGAAGTCGAAGCCGCCCGCTGGATCAAGGAGCACTGCAAGAAGCCCGTCGCGGGCTTCATCGCGGGTGCCACCGCTCCGGCCGGTCGCCGCATGGGCCACGCCGGCGCCGTCATCGGCGGAGCCGAAGATACCGCCGCCGCGAAGATCAAGATCTTCGAGGAGTGCGGCATCTCCGTCGCGGCCACGCCGTCCGACATGGCCGACGCCCTCCTCCGCATCTGGAAGGGCTGAACTTCGTCGCTAAATCGTCACAAAAAGGGCCGCCATGTGCGGCCCTTTTCTATTTACAGCCGAGTCTGCTTTCTGCAAACCGAACCCCTCACACCACCATGACCGACGCTCCTTCCGCCCCCAAAAGCCGCACGACCTACATCCTCCTCGCCCTCTTCCTCGGCAGTCTGGGCATCCATAACTTCTACTCCGGCCATAAGAAGCATGGGTTCATCAAGCTCGGCCTCCTCGTCGCCTGCGGCCTGGGCCTGATCGTCAATCCGATCTGGTGCATCGTCGAGATGATCACGGTCAAGCAGGACTCCGAAGGCGTGCAGTTCAACTAAGCCTGACGACCTCCCGACAAAAGGCCGCCTATTGGGCGGCCTTTTTCATGCCTATCCGGCCCGGCGATCGGGCCTCCCCGTTTTGTCTTTAACCCCTCACCCGCCATGGGTACACCTATCGAATGTGGTACTACGAACAAAACGGTAATCGCATCGGCCCGGTCGACGAAGCCACCATGCGCGGCCTCATCGCCAACCGGACGATCTCCATCGACACGCTGGTCTGGACGAACGGCATGGCCAACTGGACCCCGCTCCAGCAGACGCAGCTCGCCGCCGGCCTACCCGTACCGCCTCCGATGCCAGGCAACCCGCCCGCCGCACCCTACCAAGCCGCCCCTTCCCATCACCCTGACGCCAAGGATCGCGTGGCCTACGTCCTCCTCGCCGTCCTGCTCGGTATCGGCATCCACAACTTTTACGCCGGCTACACCACCAAGGGCATCATCCAGTTGCTCGTTTCCATCCTGAGCTGCGGCATCCTCTGGTTCTTCATGTGGATCTGGGCCATCATCGAAGCCTGCACGGTCACGCAGGACGCCAACGGCGTCCGCTTCAAGTAAGCCTCAGTCCGCGTGCTTACAAAAAGGCCGCCCCTCGGGCGGCCTTTTGCTTTACGTGATTCGCAGACCTACTTACCGGCGACGTAAGCGAGACCACCCGCAGTCTTGGCCACGGAGTCGGCGCCTTCGAGGAGGTCGGCGATGGGGTCCCACTTGCCGTTGACGAGTCCGTCACGGGCTGAGGCGGCGATGCCGGCCTTCCAGGTCTTGGCGCCAGCGGAAACGCTCAGCTGGTCGACGTCGACGGTGACTTCGACGTCCGGATTAGCGCGGACGAAGGCGTCGCACTCGGCGAGGTCTTCCTTGGAGAGGGTCAGGCAAGGCACGCCGAGGGTCGTGGAGTTGCCGAAGAAGATCTCCGCAAAGCTGCCCCCGACGAAGGCCGTGAAGCCGAAGCGCCAGAGCGACTGCGGGGCGTGCTCACGGGAGCTGCCACAGCCGAAGTTGAAGCCGACGACCATGACGCCCTGTTTGGCGGCGGCGATTCGCGCGGCCTGGGCCGAGTTCATCGGATGAGCGCGCTCCTTGCCGTCAGGACCGGTACGCTCATCGCGGAAGGCGTGCTCGCCGAGACCGTCGAAGGTCACGCAGCGGAGGAAGCGCGCAGGGATGATGCGGTCGGTATCGATGTCGTCGCCGGGGACGGCGAGGGCGAGGGCTTTGACCTGGGTGATTTTGGCGAGGGACATAGCGGTTTGAAAAGGGTTAGGCGGCGACGGGACGGCGGATGACGCAGACGGGCATCGCGAGCGCGGAAGCGAGCGAGGCGAGGCGCTCTTCGGCGACAGAGGCGGCGACGGTCTCGTCGGCCAGCAGGATCGCGTGGCCGTCGACGACCCAAGGCAGGGTCACGGTGCACACGGGCTTGCCGTCGTAATGGGCGTCGACGCGGACGTCGCGCTGACAGGCGAGGC
>CALEEU010000356.1 GCA_937875975.1 uncultured Opitutia bacterium
ACGGCGGCCTCAGGCAGCTCCACCGCGATGTTGGCGGAGAGCGTGCGCATCCCGCTGAAAGGGTTAGCCTCCATGACGGCGGTATTGCCTGTGGCCATGACGACGATCATCGTCTCGCCGATCGCGCGGCCGAAGCCGATCATGATGGCGGAGACGATACCCGAGATGGCCGTGGGCACCACGACGCTCCAGACCGTCTGCCAGCGGCTGGCGCCGAGGGCGAGCGAGCCGGAGATCAGGGAGTCCGGGACGTTGGAAAGGGAATCCTCGGCGATGGTGAAGACGATCGGGATGACCGCGAAGCCCATCACGAAGCCGACCACGAGGGAGTTGCGCGAGTCGTAGGTCTCGCCGGTCGTCTGGCGCCACCATTCGCGGAAATCGGCAATCGGCAGGCCGCTGACGGTGTCCTTCACGGTGAAGAAGGCGGCTTCGACGGCCGGACCAGCCTGCCAGGCGAGGGTGGCGCACAGGGCGAGGAAAGGCAGCAACCAGAGGAACTCCATGCCGGGCTTGACTTGGCGGCGGACCGGCTGGGGTAGAGCGGACCAAAGGAAGCCGGCGAACAAGGCCGCGGGAGCGAGGATGCCCACGGCGCAGAAAATCGAGATCAGCCGCGGGTCGACGAGCGGGGCGAGCCAGAGGCCGGCAAGGAATCCGAGGACCACGGAAGGCAGCGAGGCCATGATCTCCATGACCGGCTTGACCACCTGACGGTATTCCGGGCGAAGGAACTGGGAGACGTAGACCGCCGCGGTGAGCGCGATCGGCAGGGCGAAGAGCAGCGCAAAGAAGGTGCCCTTGGCCGTGCCGTAGATGAGCGGCATCATCGAATACTTCGCCTCGAACTCATCTGAGCCAGAACTGGACTGCCAGGTGTAATCCGGCGCGGTGGCACCTTCGTACCAGATCTTGCCGAAGAACGCGCCCCAAGAAGATTCCGGGTGGTGGTCCTCGACGCTCCAGCGGTGGAGCTTACCATCGGCGGAAAGGGCCGTGAAACGGTCGTAGTTACCGGAGAAAGCTACCTGGCGAATCGTGCCAGCCGGAGCCTCGCCCTCCCAGCGCAGGGTTCCCGTGGTCATATTGCGCAACTGGAGACGACCGCCCGCGACCGCGAGGTAGCACTTGTTGCCCTCAGCAGGGTAAACCCCTTCGCCGGCGCCGGCAAGAACCTCGCCGTCATGGATCTTACCCCAGCGACGCAGGCTCCTGCCGTCCGGCTGGAGCTGGGGATACATCGACCAGACCTGCTGCTCGCCCGAACGACTGACGAAGACGACCGAGACGTTGCCGAAGATCAGGCCGGCCGAGGCGACGGTCGGATCGCGTGACTCCTTGAAAGGCACGAAGGACTGCAGGAAGGAGAAGTTCGCGCCGTCGTCGGCGTAGGCGCGAACCTCGCCGGACTTGCCGACGACGATGAGAGACTCGGCGGTGGAAGGCAGGAGGATCTGCGAGATGGAGGGGGCGTCGGCGGCGACCACGAAAGGGTCGCTGGCGACGACGCGCGCCTTACCCCCGAGTCCTTTGCGCTCGGTGAGGCGGACGGCGGTCAGCAGGGGCTTGCCGGCCTCTTCCTGCCGGACGAGCAACAACCGCGTAAGGGAGCCCTTGGCGTTCCAGACGTCGGCACAAGGCAGACCCGGCTTGCCGATCGCCACAGGTTCGAGGGCGGCGACCGAGGGTTCGATCGTCCGCTTGCCGGCGGCGTCGAAGGTCGAACGATAGCTCACGCGGACCTCCATGACGGTGCCGTCGGAAAGTCCGAGGAAGACGAGACCCGTGCGAGGATAGGTGCGCACCGCGGTCACGCGGCGACCAGCACCGAGCGAAGGAGCCCAGACGAGGTCCTTGGTGCCGTCCTTGGAGCGCTGGAACACGATGGAACCATCGGCGAGGACGACGAACGGGAGCTCGCCATATTCATCCTCCCCGAAGCCCATCGCGGTGGCCGGCACGGTGAGCGCCGAGACCGGCGCCACGGTGGCTCCGATGAAGAGCGGGAAGACCTGGAAGATCAGGAAGGCCAGCATCCCGAACACCGCAAGCACCACGCCGACGCCGCCGAAGCGGATCAGGCGGCCCATCCACCGGTCGGCGGCGAGGGTCATGGGACTCACCGTAAAGCGTGATTCCGGAGCGGCGGCGGAGGGCTTTTTGTCGGAAGTATCCATCTGGTTACGGTCTGGTGTCTTTTGTCCTAATAAAGGGTAAGGCGGGGAGACCCCGCCTTGGGAGGACCCGAGATCGTATCGCCGTACTTTACGGACCGGTCCCTAAGGACGTGGTGACGGCGATACGATTCGAGACCAAGCTTATTCGGCGCTGTAGTACTTGAGCGAGGCGCGACCTTCGGCGGCGCTGTCAGCCGGCAGCGGGAAGTAGCCGTCCTTGATCACGATCTCCTGGCCCTGCTTGGAGAGCACGAAGGTCATGAATTCGCTGGTCAGCTTGTCCATGTCCTTGGAAGGAGACTTGTTCACGTAGACATACAGGAAGCGAGCGAGCGGGTAGCTGCCGTTGAGGCAATTGGCGTAGTTGGCTTCGGCGAAGGGCTGACCGTCCTTCTCGGAGAGGGCGAGGGCCTTGACGCCGGAGGTCTTGTAACCGATGCCGGAGTAGCCGATGCCACCGAGTTCGGCGGAGACACCCTGGACGACGGCGGAGGAACCGGGCTGCTCCTTGACGGAGGACTTGTAGTCGCCGTTCTTGAGGCTCAGCTCCTTGAAGAAGCCATAGGTGCCGGAAGCGGAGTTACGACCGAAGGAGGAGATCGTCTTGCTGGCGAAGGCTCCGGTCAGCTTAGCGTCGCCCCAGGTGTTGACGTCCTGGCCACCGCGCTTGCGGGTCGAGGAGAAGATACCGTCGACCTGAGCAAGGGAGAGTCCGGCGACCGGGTTGTCCTTGTGGACGAAGACGGCGAGGGCGTCGATGGCGACGGCGATCTTGGTCGGCTTGTAACCGAACTTGCCGGCGAAGGCGGCGACTTCGGAGGACTTCATCTCGCGGCTCATCGGGCCGACGTTGGCGGCACCGGTGGTCAGGGCGACCGGAGCGGTGCTGGAACCCTTGCCTTCGACCTGGGCGTTGACGTTAGGGTAGCGGGCCTTGAAGCCTTCGCCCCAGAAGGTCATCAGATTGATGAGCGTGTCGGATCCGACGGCGTTCAGGTTACCCGAGACGCCGGAGGTGACGGCGTAATCAGGCAGCTTGGCGTCGACGACGACGGCATCGGCAGCGGACTGGGCGGAAGCGACGGACGCCGTGAGGGCGAGCAGCGCGAGGGACTTGAGTGTGGTGTGCATGTGTGTAGGAAACGGGGACATCATCCCATACGATTGTTACGGTCTCGTGTCGGGAGGGTGTTTCTTGGGCAATAGCCCCACCCCCCTCCCAAGCCCATAAACCAATAAACCCCTTATTTCTTGAGGTATTCGCCAATCAGCTCGGCCGAACGGGCCTCCGCCTCGGCCACGGGAAGGCCACCCTTCACCCCGGGACGCTTGTGTCCAGTCTGGGTGAGCCAGGCATCGCGCAGAAGCGCCGAACTTTCGCGCAGGCTCTTCAGTTTCACGCCTTCGGCAAACACGACGTCGGATTTCCATTTCATCATCGGCGCAAGCGACTGCCACACGGCCTTCGCCATGAAGAGATGCCCCTGCTCGCCGGGATGCAGATTATCTTTCGCGTAGATGAAAGTCGGATCGGCCTTCTTCGCGGCGTCGACCGATTGATGCAGCAGCGGATGGATGTCGATGACCTGCCAACCCGCGGAACGCTGCGCGACGAGCCACGCGCCGTAAGCTTCCATCACGCCGTCGTAGTTGATCGCATCCTTCGCGCGATTGTCAGGAGCATACAAAGGAGGCGTGACGATGACGACCTGCGCGCCGGCGCGAATACAGGCGAGGCGCAGCTTGATGATGCCATCCTGGAAGGCGAGCTGACGCGAAGCGTCGAGCGGCTGATAGATGCCATCGTTGATACCGTAGCAGGCGACCACGAGCGTCGGCTTGAATTGGGAGAGCACGCGACCGAGACGCTCGTGCAGATCGGGACGCGGGAAACTGCCGCCGGCGTGGCCGGGCTCGGAGAGACCTGAGGTCGTCTCGCTCGAGAGGCCCATGTTCACGATCGTCGCCCGACCCATGCCCTTCTGGGCGCGAATGGCGGACTCGACGTAGACGGTCCAGTTGCCGCCGTAAGTGATGCTGTCGCCAAGGAAGAGGACGCGCGGTTCAAGTTTATCGGCCGAAGCGCGGGCGGTGAACAGAATCAGCAGGGCGAGAAAGAGGCGTGGCATCCCTGCAGGCTGACAGTTTGCCGAAAGAGGTAAAAGCGGATTAAGGGACGACTTATTAACGGCCGCCCACTTCCGCCTTCTCCCCGAGGGCGGACGGGCTATCGTCGGCCATCTGAACCCGCCCATCCACATCAAGGGAGCCCGCACCCACAACCTCAAGGACGTGGAACTGACCATCCCCCGTTATCAGCTGACCGTCATCACGGGGGTCAGCGGATCGGGTAAATCCTCTCTGGCCTTCGATACCCTGCACGCCGAGGGCAGCCGCCAATACCTGGAATCCCTCTCCGCCAAGGCTCGCGGGATGCTGGATGCCGCCCCCCGGCCCGACGTGGACTTCATCCGCGGCCTCTCCCCGGTCATCGCCATCGCCCAGCGGACCGGCGGCAACACCAACCCCCGCTCGACGGTCGCCACCCTGACCGAGATCGCCGACCACGCCCGCCCCCTGTGGATCATCGCTGGCGACCGCCGCTGCCTGCAGGACGGCCATCCGGTCCGCCGCCGTTCGCTCGACGACAACCTCCGCGCCCTCGAAAGCATCCCTGATGGCACGCGCCTGATGGTCGTCGCCCCTGTCGCCAAAGACAAGCCCTCCGTCCTCCTCGAAGCCTCCGCCGACCTGGGCCGCCGTGGCTTCTCGCGCGTCCGCGTCGACGGCGTCGTCGCCACCCTCGAAGAAGCCGCCGGCCTGCTGAGCGGACGCGAAGCCAAACAACTCGACGTCGTGGTCGACCGCATCGTCGCGGGCCCCGACCAGCGCAGCCGCCTGGCCGACTCGCTCGAACTTGCCTTCCGCGAAGGCCGCCATCGCGCGAGCATGCTAGCGGAGAAAGACGGCCGCTGGGAAGAGCACGTGCTCTCGCTCCACCTCGCCTGCGAACATTGCGGCGAAACTTACGAGCCCATCAGCCCGCGCGCCCTCTCGCACAACCATCCCGAGGGCGCCTGCCCGGACTGCGGAGGACTCGGCCGCCAGATGCGCTTCCAAGAGAGCCTCTCCATCCGCGACGAATCGCTGTCGATCCATGACGGCGTCGTGAAACCCTGGAAGTGCGCCACGCGCAAGACGCTCATCCGCCGCAACGCGATCACCCGCGCGCTCGCCGAGCAGATGCCGTTCGACCTCAAGACCCCGTGGCGCGACCTGCCCAAGGCCGTCCGCGAGCTGCTGCTCCACGGCGACCCCAAGCGTAAGTTCCTGCTCCCGCCGCCCAAGGGCCGTAAACCCGTCGAGACCGTCTGGACCGGCATGTTCACCGAGCTCGAGCACGCCTACCGCACCACCACCGGCGAATCCCTCCGCCAGCGCCTGCTGCAGTTCCAGGCCGGGTCCGTCTGCGCCGGCTGCCAAGGCCGCCGCCTCTCCCCCACCGCCCTCTCCTTGCGTCTCAATGGCAAGACGATGGCAGAGTTCCTGGCGATGACGATTCCCGCCGCACTGGAGTTCACGAAGCAACTCGCCACGCACCCCGGCGTCATGCCCGCCGAAGAAGCGCGCCGTGGCCTCGAGCAGCGCCTCGCGTTCCTCCACGACGCCGGCCTCAACTACCTCACGCTCGACCGCGAGTGCAGCTCGCTCTCCGGCGGCGAAGCCCAGCGCGTCCGCCTGGCCACGCAGCTCGGCCTCGGGCTCGTCGGCGTGACCTACGTCCTCGACGAACCCAGCATCGGCCTGCACCCGAGCGACCATCAGCGCCTCATCGGTTCGATCCGCGGCCTGCGCGACCTCGGCAACACCGTCCTCGTCGTCGAACACGACCGCGACATGATGCTCGCCGCGGACCACCTCATCGAGATGGGGCCCGGCGCCGGCATCGACGGCGGACGCATCGTCTTCGAAGGCACGCCCAAGGCCTGCGGCGCGCACGCGTCCTCGCGCACCGGCGCTTACCTTTCCGGTCGGGCCACGCTGGAGGGCATCGTGAAGCGCAAGCCCATCGGCAAGGCCGCGATTACCGTCAAAGGCGCCACCGAGAACAACCTCAAGGACGTCACCGCCTCCTTCCCCATCGGCGCCCTCACCGTCGTCTGCGGCGTCTCCGGCTCCGGCAAGAGCACGCTCGCCATCGACATCCTGTCCTCCGCGGCCGCGCGTAAGATCAACGGCGCCAAGGTCGTCCCCGGCCGCCACACCGGCCTCGAGGGCCTCGAACAGATCACCGCGTTCACCGCCGTGGACCAGGAGCCCATCGGACGCACCCCGCGTTCGAATCCCGCGACCTTCACCGGCATCATGGACCTCATGCGCGACCTCTGGGCCGCGCTCCCGCTCGCCAAGGCCCGTGGTTACGGCCCCGGCCGCTTCAGCTTCAACGTGCGCGGCGGCCGCTGCGAGACCTGCTCCGGCGAAGGCTCCGTCGCGCTCGATATGCAGTTCCTCGGCGAGACCTTCGTCGACTGCCCCAGCTGCGCCGGCCGCCGATTCAACCGCGAGACCCTCGAGGTCCGCTTCAAGGGACTCAGCATCGCCGACGCCCTCGGCCTCTCGGTCAACGAAGCCGCCGAAGTCTTCCGCGCCCAGCCCAAGCTCGCCGAGAAACTCCGCACCCTCGCCGAGGTCGGACTCGGGTATCTCAAGCTCGGCCAGGCCGCCAACACCCTCTCCGGCGGCGAAGCCCAGCGTCTCAAGCTCGCCTCCGAGCTCGCGCGCCGCGATCACTCCGGCCGCCTCTACGTCCTCGACGAACCCACGACCGGGCTGCACTGGGACGACATCGCCAAGCTCCTCGCCCTACTTGGTCGCCTGCGCGACGCGGGCGCCACGCTCATCGTGATCGAACACCACGCCGACGTCATCCTCGCGGCGGACTGGGTGATGGAACTCGGCCCTGAAGGCGGCGAGAAAGGCGGCAAGCTCGTCTATGCCGGCCTGCCCGAAGGCCTCCTCAAGCAGAAGGGGTCGCCGACCGGACGAGCGCTAGCGAAAGAGTAGATGACAGAGGACAGATGACGGAGGACAGAAACTTCAGGCTAATCACTTAGGCGATCACATCGGATAACGGTTCTATTTCCGCATCATCTGTCATCTGTCATCGGTCATCTGCCATCCGCATTTTGCCATCTGTCATCTACTCCGTTTACATCTTCGCTGAAATCAGCGCCGCCACCGCATTCAGATCCGCGATCTCGGCTTCGGTGAAGTCGTACGGCTGCATCTTGCCGATGCCGAGGACGCCGAGGACCTTACCGTCGGTGCCGACGATCGGCACGGCGAGAGCACCTTGGACGTTTGTCTTCTGAGCGTCGGGCTTGGCGACGCCGCCGAGGTCTTCCTGGAGATTACATAGCTGCACGGCCTCCTTGCGCTGCGCGGCGCAACCGGCGATACCCTTGCCGAACGGAATATTGTCGATCTTCGGCAAAAGCATCGGGAGCACGTGCGGCGGGATACCGTGCTGGGTGACGAGCGTGAGCAGCCCCGTGGACGAATCGGTCCGATGAATCGTCCCCGTGGCGCAGGCGAAGTTCGCCAGAACCTTGACCAGCACGGCATGCCAGTCAGGCTGACCGACGAGGAGTTCCGAGACACCGGCGGTGGATTGCAACATGGTAAGAAAGTTAGACAACGCCCTTGGACATGCGTTCCGTGAGCCAGGCGAGGCCGCCGGCTTCGTCGCTGAAAACGCCATCCAGTTGGGCTTCGAAGGCCTCGTCGAGGACCTGAGAGAACCAGCCGGCGGGCTTGTGGCCCATGGCGATGAGGTGACGGCCGAGGACGATCTTCTTGGGCGCGGTCGAGGCGACCTGCAGGGCGGCGGCGCGCTCGGCGAGCCATTCGCCATGCGGGGACGGGCCGTGCATGCTCGCGGTGCCACGGCCGCGACGGTCGGCGAGGTCGACGCGGCAGAGGCGATCGATGCGGATGACCTTATTGGCGAGGCGGCGGACGGCGGCGTCACCGGCGCCGGCCTTGTGCAGGTAATACGGCTGACCGTGCCAGCGCACGAGGGGCAGGACAGAGTCGATGAGCTTCTTCTCGTTCGTGATCTGGGCGAGGAAACGCGGGGCGAGGTTGAAGCTCTCCTCTTCGTGACCGTAGGCGTGCCAGCGATTATCCTTATCTTCTTTCTTCGTCGTGGTCGCCTTGCCGATATCGTGCAGCAGCACGGAAAGCCCGATGATCAGGTCTTCGTCGCGGTCGCCGAGGCGCTCCTTGGCGTAGGCGTCCAGACACTCGCAGGTGTGATTCCACACATCTCCCTCGGGATGCCATTCCGGATCCTGCGGCACACCGATCATCGCGTGGAGTTCAGGGTAGAACTTCGTCCAACCGCAGTCCTTGAGGACATTCAGCCCCACCGACGGTTTACGGCCGCGGAGCAGGAGCTTCGTCCACTCCTCCATCAGGCGTTCCGGCGGGAGGTCGGCCTGCGTGAGCGTGGCGCAGAGCGCGATCGTCTCCGGGGCGACCGAGAATTCGAAGCGCGCGGCGAACTGCATCGCGCGGAGGACGCGGAGCGGATCTTCGGCGAACTTATCCGAGACGTGCCGGAGGCGGTTCGCGTCCAGGTCAGCCACGCCGCCCCACGGATCAAGGATCTCGCCCGTGAACGGGTCCCACATGATCGCGTTGAGCGTGAAGTCGCGGCGTTCCGCGGCGTCCTTCGGCGTCATCGTCGGGTCCGCCTGCACGTCGAAATCCGTGTGCTTGGCGCCCGTGCGGTTCTCGCGACGGGGCACCGAGACATCGACCGGGAAGTCCTTGAGCTTCGTCACGCCGAAGGCCGCGCCGACCGTGATGATGCCGAATTCCTTACGCAGGGCGGCTTCGACCTGGCGCGTGCCGAGGCCGTAGACCTCGATGTCGACGTCGAGGACCGGCACCTTCATCAGCGCGTCGCGCACGCAACCGCCGACCAGCAGCGGGCGTCCGCCGGCGTCACGCAGCAGCTCGACCACGCGCCGCACGGGCGCGAAGTCGCCATCGAGGCGGATGAGATCGGGCTGCAGGTCGGGCACGTCCCCACCCTACCCGTGCGCGGGCCGGAGGCGAGTGGTTTTGCGGCTCAGAGGTTGGTCGTGAAACCTTCCTTCAACAGCCAGGCCTTCGCCGTGTCGCGACGGTCGCCTTGCAGCACGATCTCGCGGCCCTCGAGGGCGCCGCCCGTGCCGAGGGCGCGCTTGAGTTCCTTGAGCAGCGCTTCGCGCATGCGCATCTCCTGCGATTCGATCCAGAGACCCTTGAGGATCGTGACCTCCTTGCCGCCACGGCCGGCGCGCTCGTATTGCAGGATCACCTTGCCCAGTTTCGGCTTCGCCTTGGCGGCGGGCACGACCGGCTTCGGGGGCGGGCCGGGCGGCAAGTCCTGGCCGTCCAGCTTATCGAAAGGACTACCGCTCATGCGCCGCGTCCACAGGT